>NZ_JBSGBK010000003.1:0-218893 GCF_053601215.1 Amycolatopsis sp. NPDC004772 | reverse complement strand
CAACGCGGTGAGCGACATCGTCAACGCCGTCGCGAAGAACGCCGGCATCGGGATGGCGCTGACCCCGACCGCGGGCACCCAACGCCACATTGGGGCGCTTTGGTCAGGCGGGTTTGAGCGGGTCGTGGCCGAGCGACATCAGGCGGTGGCGCCAGTGGGCCTCGCCCGCGGTCGGCTCCAGGTCGTCGCGGCGCTGCGCGTGCACCCGGTCGACGACCCGGCGCATCACGTCGGCGTCGTGGGCGTCCACGTCGGACTTGCGCTTGCGCAGGATGGCCAGCACCTCGTTGCCCGTCGGCGGGCCCGCCTCGTCGGGGAGCGGTTCGGTCTCCGGGCCCGCGTCGCGGGTGCGCAGCCAGTCCTCCAGCTCGCGCGAGGTCATGTTCACCACCCGGTGGAACTCCGCCCACAGGTCGTCGTCGACTGCCGGATTGTCCATCTTCGGCGGCTACCCGGCGCGGCCTACGTCAAACCGCGGTCCCGTGGCCGGTAGAATTCGTTCGGACCCGTTGAAACGCCAGCGGTGGTCTCTGTTGACGCTGCTGGCGAGCTCGATCCCGTGCTCGCCGCTTGACGCATGGGAGGGGTGGGCCTTGCCGACCACTGGCGACGGCATGGCGGCACGGGTCGACGAGCTGAACGCGGTGCTGGCCGATCTCGTCGGGGTCCTCGAATCGATGTCCGACACGCCGGGGCTGCTCGACGCGGTCTGCGGCGAGGCGGTCCGGGTGGTCCCGGACGCGGACCTGGCCAGCATCATGGTCGTCCGCGACGGCGTGACCCAGACGGCGGCCTTCACGGACGAGCGAGCCCGGCGCATCGACGACGTCCAATACGCGGCGGGCGACGGTCCGGGCCTGCTCGCGGCCCTGACGGGTGAAGTGGTCCGGGTGGCGGTCGCGGAGACGGGTGAGCAATGGCCCGAATTCGTGGCGGCGGCCAAGGAACTCGGCGTGGGCAGCTACCTGGCGGTCCCGCTGCGGGTGGACGACACGCTGGTGGGCGCGATCACGCTGTTCGGCTTCGAGACCCACGGCTACCACGAGTTCGACACGAAGGTGCTGCGGCTGTTCACGTTGTGCGTGGAGACGGTGCTGCGCCTGACGCGCCGGTACCGGGAGGCGCGCGGGCTGGCCGACGAGCTTCGCAACGCGATGGAGACCCGCGCGGTGATCGAGCAGGCCAAGGGCATGCTGATGCTGATCCACCGGGTCAACGAGGACGCGGCGATGCACCGCCTGATCGTGGAGTCCCAGCACACGAACATCAAGCTCCGCGACGTCGCGGCCCGCTTCACGAAGCGAATGAGCTCGGCGGACGGCGGCCCGGCCCGGCCCTGAACAAGGTCCCCAGGCCGCTCTGCGCCGTGCCGCCGAGCGCGTCCCACACGGTGACCGCGGTCGCGGTGAGCACGGGCTTCTCGAGCCGTTCCTCCAGCTCGGCGAGCAGGGGCGTGGTGTGCAGGGCGGTCTCGGGGACGAGCACGGCAGCGGCGTCTTCGTGGTCGGCCGCCACGGCGAGTTCGGTGATCCGCGGCGCGTCCCAGGCGGCGAGAGCGCGATCGGAGCCCGCATCGGCCGAGACGGCGTGCACGGTGCTCACGCCGGCCTCGGCGAGGAAGGCGGCGAAGAGCGCGGTCAGGTCCGGGTGGTAGACGGAGGCGAGCGCAACACGCTCGACGTCCAGCCGCTCGAGGGCGGCGAGGTAGGCCAGTGAAGTGCTGCTCGCCGGGACGCCGAGGTGATCGGTCAGGGCTCGCGCCTGGTCGCGGGCCCCGTCGAGACCGTGGGTGAAACTGCAGCTGGAGCACGCCCAGCTGACGACGTCCGGAGTGGTGTCGAGCCGGTCGGCGGCGGCGACGAGACGGCCGGGCGTGCCGAGCGCCCGCACGGCGGCGGTCTGGCCGGCCGCATCGGGATCCCATTCGACATAGGCGAAGTCGAGATCGGGAGCGGGGTCGAGCCGGCGGCAGAGGGCGGCGAAGTCGTCCTCGCCGCAGTCGCGGGTGGGGTAGAGCAGGCCGATGCGCATGGTCTCCGGTTACCCGGACGGGCGCCGGTGCAAGAGGTCGAAGCGGGACCACATCGCCTCGGCCGCTTCGATCGACGCGCTCGTCCGCGCCGGGTCGACCGCCGCCAGCTGGGCCACGATCGCCTGGGCCAGGGCCATCCCCGCCGTCAACGAGGGGAAGAACGTCACGCCCTCCGCCGGCACCATCAGCACCTGCTCCGCCGCTCCCGCCAGGGCCGGGCTCGCCGCGTCCGTGATCGCGAAGACGCGGGCGCCGCGGTCGCGGGCCTCGTTCGCCGCCAGGACCGTGCTCTCGTACAAGCGCCAGAAACTGATCGCCACCAGGACGTCGTCCGCGGTCAGCTTGGCCGTCTGATTGGCCAGTTCCGCGTCGCCCGCCGTGATCGCGTGGACGTCGTAGCCCGCCAACCTCGCGTTGTGGGCCATTGCGATGCCGACCGCCGCGTAGCTCCCGTCCGCGATCACCAGTGTTCGGCGGGCCGCCGCCATCGCTCCCGCGACCGTCCGCAGCAGCGGCTCGTCGAACCGGCGGTTCAGCAGCGCGAGGCTGTCGAGGTCACGCCGGAGGGACGCCGACCCCGGTGAGCCGACGTCGCGGTGCTCCTCCGCGACCTGCGGCGCGCTCAGCGACGACATGTACCGCGCCCGCAGCTCCTGCTGCAGCGCCGGCCAGCCCGCGAAGCCCAGCGCCTGGGCCGTGCGCGTCACCGTCGCGACGTTGACGCCGGCCAGCTGCGCCAGCTCGGCCGTCGAGCCGAACGACGCCCGGCGCGGCTGCGAGACCAGCACTTCCAGCACCGCGGCCGACTTCGGGCGCAGCCCCCGCTCGGGCAGCCGGTCGCGCAGCCACGCCTCGAAACCGTCGTCGGTCTCCGCCACTTCGGCGCCCTCCCCTGCTGTCGGGTGCACCGTAACGCACCCAGTTTTGCAAAGAACGTTGCAGTTTTGACGAAATGCAGTCTATGTTGTCGGCACTCCCCGACGGAAGGCGTTCCCCATGACGCTGCTGACCCGGCTGGACCGGCTCCCGCTGAGCCGTCCCCACTACAAACTGCTGCTCATCGGCGGCCTCGGCTACACCTTCGACGGCATGGACTCGGCGGTCGTCGCCTTCCTGCTGCCCAGCGCCAAAGCCGCGTGGCACCTCGACAACGGCCAGCTCGGCCTGATCGGCTCCGCGACGCCGTTCGGCTTCCTCTTCGGCGCGATCGCGGCCGGCCTGCTCGGCGACCGCATCGGCCGCAAGAAGGTCATGATGTACGCGCTGGCCTTCTACGCGCTGTTCTCCGTCATCGCGTCCTTCTCCCCGAACTACGAGGTCTTCCTCGGCGCCCGCGTGCTCGCGGGGGCGGGCGCGGGCGCCGAAAGCGCGATCATCGCGCCCTTCCTGTCCGAGTTCGTCCCGGCCAAGCGGCGCGGCTGGTTCGTCGGCGCGCTCGCCGGGTTCTTCTCCTTCGGCTTCGTCGCGGCCGCGCTGATCGGGCGGTTCGTCGTGCCGTCCTTCGACGAAGGCTGGCGGGTCGCGCAGCTGGTCACCGCGCTGCCGATCGTCATGCTGCTGTGGTGGCGCCGGTCCCTGCCCGAATCGCCGCGCTTCCTGCTCGCCCACGGCCGGGCCGCCGAGGCCGAGGACGTCGTCGCCAAGATCGAGCGGGGCGTCGAGAAGGCCACCGGCACCACCCTCCCGCCGGTGCCGCCGGCCGACGCCGCCCCCGCGACCGAGACGCCGAAGGTCAACCTCCTCAGCGCGCTGAAGTTCCTGTGGAGCCCCGCCATGCGGCGCCGGACGGCGGTGATCTGGACCGTCTGGTTCGTGATCACGTTCTCCTACTACGGCTTCTTCTCGTGGATCCCCACGCTGCTGGTGGAACGCGGCATCACGGTGACGAAGAGCTTCGAGTTCTCGATCATCATCTACCTGGCCCAGGTGCCCGGGTACTTCTCCGCCGCGTGGCTGTCCGAACGGCTCGACCGCAAGCACACCATCGCCCTCTACCTGGCCGGCTCGGCGGTGAGCGCGTTCTGGCTGAGCCAGACCAGCGCGCCGTGGTCGATCACGCTCGCCGGTGCGGTGCTGTCCTTCTTCCTCAACGGCACCTACGCCGGGGTGTACTCCTACACGCCCGAGGTGTTCCCGACCTGGATCCGCGCCAGCGGCACCGGCCTGTCCAGCGCGTTCGGCCGGGTCGGCAGCATCCTGGCGCCGACGATCATCGGCCTGTCCGCGGCGAGCCTCGGCTTCGCCGGCGTCTTCGGCCTGACGACGGCGGTGCTGGCGGCCGGGGTGCTCTGCGTGCTCGTCTTCGGCCTGTCCACCGCGGGCCGCTCGCTGGAGGAACTGACCGAACACGGCGCCCCGGTGGCGGCCGCGAAGGAGATGACGAAGTGAGTCTGTCCACTGTGGAGGAACGGGTGCGCGCCGAGCTCGGCGTGCGGCTGTTCACCGTGCTCGCCTGGATCCCGGACCGCCGGGCGCTGCGCCGCGTGCACAGCAGCCACCCGGCGGAGTACCCCGTCGGCGGCGAGAAGACGGTCGAGGTCGCGGCGGGCTGGCTCGACCGCTGCATCACCGCGCAAGAGCCCTACTTCGGCCCGGACAAGGCGGCGGTGCGGGAGATCTTCGCCGACCACGAGCTGATCGAGTCCCTCGGCTGCGGCTCGATCATCAACGTCCCGGTGGTCGACGGCGACCGGACCCTCGGCGTGCTCAACATCCTCGACGCGGAAGGCGCCTACGACGAGGATTCGGTCCAGGTGGCCCGATCCCTCGCCCCGCTCGCCGTGCCGGCGCTCAAGGAGGAACAGTGACCCTGCTGCTGCGCAACGCCCGACTGCTCGACCCGCTCTCCGGCGAGTACACCGAAGGCGACCTCCGGTGCGCCGACGGCCGGATCGCCGAGGTCGGACCCGGCCTGACCGCGCCCGACGTCCCCGCGCTGGACCTGCGCGGCGCGGTCGTGCTGCCCGGGCTGGTCGACGCGCACGTGCACGTCACGGCGTCGACCGCGGACCTGGGCTCGCTGTCGTCGTCGTCACCGAACTACGTGGCCGCGCACGCCGCCCGGACGATGAGCCGGATGCTCGACCGCGGGTTCACCACCGTCCGCGACGCCTCGGGCGCCGACTTCGGCCTCGCCGACGCCCAGGCGGAGGGTCTGTTCCGCGGCCCGCGGCTGCTGTTCTGCGGGCGCGCGCTGAGCCAGACCGGCGGTCACGGCGACAGCCGCACCCGCGGTACGCAGGTGCAGGACGACCACCCGTGCTGCGCCGGGCTCGGCCGGGTGGCCGACGGCGAGGACGCCGTCCGCGCCGCGGCCCGCGACGAGCTTCGCAAGGGCGCCCACCACATCAAGGTGATGGCGTCGGGCGGCGTCGCGTCCCCGACCGACCGCATCGACTCGACGCAGTATTCGGCCGGGGAATTGCGCGCGATCGTCGAGGAAGCCGAGGCGGCCAACCGGTACGTCGCCGCGCACGCGTACACCGCTCGTGCTGTGAACCGGGCCCTCGAACTGGGCGTCCGGTCCATCGAGCACGGCAACCTCCTCGACGACCGCAGTGTCGAGCTCTTCCTCGAGCACGACGCCTTCCTCGTCCCGACCCTGGTGACGTACTGGGCCCTGAAGGAGGAAGGCCGCGAGCACGGGCTCCCGGAAGCCAGCTGGCGCAAGGTCGACGAGGTCCTCGGCGCCGGCTTGGCGGCCCTGGAGCGGGCGTCCCGCGGCGGCGTCAAACTGGTCTACGGCACGGACCTGCTCGGCGGCATGCACCGCCACCAGAACCACGAGTTCCGCCTGCGCGCCGAAGTCCAGTCACCGCTGGAAATCCTCCGCTCGGCCACGTCGACGGCGGCGGAGCTGCTGAACCTCACCGGCGAGATCGGGACCCTGGCCCTGGGGGCCCACGCGGACCTCCTGGTCGTCGACGGCGACCCCCTGTCCGACATCGGGGTGCTGGCCGAGCCGGAGAAGTTCCGCCACGTCATCCAGGGCGGCGCGGTGGTGTCCGGCTGAGCTACCAGTTCCGCACCGCGGGCGCGTACCCCGCCGGCTTGTCGCCGATCTTCAGCCCCGGACTGACGATCCAGTTCTGGTACTCCGGGGTGAACATCCGGTAGACCGACGCCGGCGGGACCGCGCTCGCCTCGTCGAGCAGCGTGCGCAGCTCGGCCGGGATCTCGAAGTCCAGCGCCGCCATGCTCGTGCCGAGCTGGCCGGCGCTGCTCGCGCCGACGATCGCCGCCGCGATGCCCGGCTGGGTGGCCACCCAGTTGATCGCCACCTGGGCCATCGTCACCCCCAGCTCGGCGGCGATCTTCCCGAGGGGTTCCAGCACCTGCGGCGTGCGGTCCGTCCCCGAAGGACCGTCGCTGAGCCGTCCGGTGCCGCCGTCGCGGTACTTGCCGGTGAGGACGCCGCCGGCCAGCGGGCTCCACGCCGTGACCCCGAGGCCGAGGTGCTGGGCCATCGGGACGTGCTCGGTCTCGATCTGCCGCTCGACCAGCGAATACGGCAGCTGCAGGTTGATCATCGGCGCCAGCGAGTGCGCCTCGGTCAGCGACTGCGCCCGTGCCGCGTACCAGCTCGGGACGTCGGACAGGCCGGGGTAGCGGATCTTGCCCGCGCGGACGAGGTCGTCGAGCGTGCGCACCACCTCCTCGACCGGGGTGATGCGGTCCCAGGTGTGCAGCAGGAAGACGTCGACGTAGTCGGTGCCCAGCCGGCGCAGCGACGCCTCGAGGGCGCGGATCAGGTGCTTGCGGCCGTTGCCGCCGGCGTTGGGATCGGCCGGGTCGACGCTGTTGGTGTACTTGGTGGTGAGCACGACCCGGTCGCGGGAGTGCGTTTCGGCGATGAGCTTGCCGAGGATCGTCTCGCTCTCGCCCGCGGTGTAGAAGTCCGCCGTGTCGACGAAGTTGCCGCCCTCGTCGAGGTACTTGCGGAAGACGGGGCGGGCTTCGTCCTCGGTTTTGCCGTAGGCGGCGTGGAAACCGCCGGTGCCGAAGTTCATCGTGCCGAGGGCGAGCCGGCTGACGCGCAGCCCGGACCGCCCGAGGAGGTAGTACTGATCGAGTGCCATGACCTCAGCGTGCCGAGCCATTTCTGGACCCGCAAGTCCAGTCCGCGAGCGCCGGGGGAGGGCGCTCGCGGACCGGAGCTCAGCGGCAGCGGTAGCTCGACGCCGTGGCCGGGTCCCCGCCGGTGTAGCGGGAAACCCGCGGGAGCGGGCACAGGTCGCGGGTCTTGCCGTCCGCGGACGCCGCCGTCAGCGTGGCCGGCGCCGTCCCGTGCTCGACCCAGTCGACCAGCTGCCCGAGCGCGTTCGTCGGCTCCGGGCCGCCACCGCCGAAGCAGTGCTCGACACCCGGCGCGAGGAACAGCCGGTAGAAGTCGTTGACCCGCTGCGGGCCACCCATCGTCCGTTCCACCTCCGCGCGGTAGGACAGCGTGCCGCCCGGCGGGATGAGCTGGTCGTTCGCGCCGACGAACGTGATCAGCTTGCCGCCGGCGCGGCGGAACGCCGAGAGATCGGGGTCGGACGTGCCGATGACGTCGTCGTACTCACGCACCGACTGGCGGAACAGGGCCGCGAACTGCGCGTAGGTCAGCTTCGAGGTGTCGAAATCGGCCTGCTTCTCCAGGAACGACTGCACCCACTTGACGGCCACCGGGAAGCCCGGCGCGGTCAGCGTGCCGTCGGGACCCGGCTGGGTGCCGGCGAGCCAGGTGAAGTCCGCGCCCTTCGGCAGCCCGGCCCACAGCTTGCGGCCGCGCTCGTCGGTCGGGCCCGCCCAGATCTTGCGCACGACCTCGGCGTCCGCGGCCGTGACGGTGACCTCGTGGCCATCGCAGACCACCTTCGTCCCGACGAGGCGACGCGGGTCGTAGCCGCACTCGTCCGGCCGGTCGACGATGCCGTTGGTCACGCCGTCCTTCGCGTCGCACGCCTGGACGGCGGCCGTGCGGAACGCGGAAAGCACGCAGGGGCTCGGGAAGTCGTGGCTCTGGTTCATCACGACCTGCGGCCAGAGGGTGGCGACCGCGAACTGCGTCCAGTCGACGGCGGGGGCGTTGGCCAGGATCCCGTCGAAGTCCTTCGGATAGGACTGGGCCTCGGAGTAGCCCTGGCGGCCACCGGTCGAGCAGCCGGTCCAGTACGCGTACGAGATCGGCCGCTGGTAGTACCGCTGCGTGACGGCCTTGCCGATGACGGCCTCTTCGTGCACCGATCGGGTGGCGAAGTTGGTCAGGAGCGTCTGGTCGACCCGGCCGCCGTTCAGCGCCCAGGACGTGTCGAGGCCGTCCAGGGACACGCCCGCGTCGGTGGTGACGGCGGCGTAGCCGGCCTGGGCCGCCTGGGGGAGCGCGTCGAAATTGCCGGCGGCGTAGGCACTGCCGCCGAGGGCTTGGAGCCGGCCGTTCCACCCGGTGTCCGGCAGGGCCACGGCGACCTTGACGTGGTCCTTGCCGGTGTGGGTGAGCGTGACGGTGATCAGGCAGTACGACGCCTGGGGCGTGGCCTGCACCGACTCGATCCCGGCGCCCGGCGGGGCGGGCACCGAGACGGCGGCGCAGGGGGCGGGGGTTGCTGCCGAGGCGGCCGGCTGCGTGACGGTGGTCAGCAGGAGCGGCACGGCGGCAGCGAGAAGGAGGCGTTTCATCGGTCTCTCCGGTCGCTGGTCATTGCGGGGGAACGCTAGGTGCCGGCGGGGCGGCCCGGCGCCCGTCGGATGACGCTGCCGCTGTACGTCACTCGGCCGTGAGCTGCGGAAACAGTGTTGGGTAAGGTCGTTTCCATGGCGCTGACCGGGCGGGACACCGAGCTGAAGGAGCTGGGCGAGCTCGTCGACGGCCCGGAGGACCGCGGCGGCGTCCTGATCCGCGGCGAGGCGGGCATCGGGAAGTCCGCGCTGGTGGCTTCGACGGCCGCGGCGGCCTCGGTGGCGGGGTTGCGGGTGCTGCGGACGACCGGGGCCGAGGCCGAGCAGAACCTGGCCTACGCCGGGCTGCACCAGCTGCTGCACCCGGTCCGGGCCGGGGTGGCGGAGCTGCCCGCGCCGCAGCGGGACGCCCTGCGGACGGCGCTGGGGCTGGCTTCGGGGGCGGAGCCGAGCGCGTATCTGGTCGGGCTGGCGGTGCTGACGCTCCTGGCCGAGGAGGCGGCGGCCAAGCCGTTGCTGCTGGTGGCGGAGGACGTGCACTGGCTGGACCGGGCCAGCGCGGACGTCCTGGCGTTCGTGGCGCGGCGGATCGAGACCGAGCCGATCGTCCTGGTGGCGACCCTGCGGGACGGCGCCGAGTCCCCGCTGCTGTCGGCGGGGCTGACGTCGATGGTGCTGGAGAGGTTGCCGGCGGACGCGGCGGCGGAGGTGCTGGATTCGGTGGCGCCGCGGTTGGCGCCGGCCGTCCGGACACGGCTGCTCGCCGAGGCGGCGGGGTTACCGCTGGCGCTGACGGAGCTGCCCGCGGCGGTGGCCTCGCTGGACGGCGTGGACCCGGTGCTGCCCCTGACCGAACGGCTGGAGCGGACGTTCACGGCCCGGGTGGCGGCGCTGCCCGCGGCGACCCGGACGGCCCTGCTGGTGGCGGCGCTCAACGAGACGACATCGTTGGCAGAGACCCTGGCGGCGACGGACGCCCTGCTCGGGACGGGTACCGCGACCGAGCGCGCCGCCGATCCCGCGGTCCTCGCCCCCGCCGTCGAAGCGCGGCTGGTCGAGCTGTCCGCGGGGGCCGTCACCTTCCGGCACCCCCTCATGCGGTCCGCCATCCCGGCCTCGGCCACCCCGCTCGACCGCCGCAACGCGCACCTCGCCCTCGTCGAAGCCCTCCGCGACCAGCCCGATCGGCGTGCCTGGCACCAAGCCGCCGCCACCGCCGGGCCGGACGAGACCGTGGCCGGCGAACTCGAACGCACCGCCGAGCGCGCCCGCTTCCGCGGTGGTGCCGCGGCCGCCATCGCCGCCCTCGAACAGGCGGCCCGGCTCAGTCCCGACGCCGGGGCCAGGACCGACCGGCTGCTGCTGGCCGCCGAACTGGCCGTCGAGTCCGGGCGGCGGGAGACCGCCGAACGCCTGGTCCACGCGGCCAACCCGGCCGATCCCCGGCGCCGGGCCACCGCCGGCCGGTTGCTCAGTGAGTTCGAAGACGGCGTCCGCGAAGACCCCGCCCGCGTCGCCGAACTCGCCCGGACCGCCGCGTCCGTCGCCGAAGACGGCCACCACGACGCCGCCATGCGGATCCTCTGGAGCGCCGCCATGCGCTGCTTCTGGACCGAACCCGGTCCGAAGGCGCGGAAGGCCCTCCTGGACGTCGCCGATCGGCTGCCGATCCCGGACGGCGACCCGCGGATCGTCGCCGTCACCGCCTATGTCGCTCCCTTCGAACGCGGCGCGGCCGTCCTCGGGCACCTCCGGGAGCTGGTCGCCAAGACCGGCGCCGACCCCGAAGTGGACCGGTACCTCGGCAGTGCCGCACTGCAGGTCGGTGCCTTCGACCTCGCCGCCCGGTTCTCCGCCGCCGCGGCGCCCGGGCTGCGGGCGCAGGGGCGGCTCGGGCTGCTGCCGCGGGCGCTGGCCGTGCTGGCGTGGAGCCGGGTCCGGCTCGGCGATCTGGCCGGTGCCGTGCCCGCCGCCGCGGAAGCGGTCCGGTTCGCGCGCGAGACCGGCCAGCCGTTCATGGCCGGTCTCGCCACCGCGGTCCAGGCCGAGATCGCCGCCCTGCGCGGCGAGCACAAGCAAGCGAAGGCCCTCGCCGACGAGGCCGAACGCGCCGGGCTCGCGGCCGGCGCCCGGCCGGTGCTGGCCACCGTGCAGCTCACGCGCGGCCTGGCCGGCCTGAGCGAAGGCCGGTTCGAGGACGCCTTCGCCGACCTGCGCCGGTTGCTCGACCCCGCCGACCCCGCCTACCAGCTGGCGTTGCGCACGTATTGCGTCGCGGAACTCACCGAAGCCGCGGTGCGGGCGGGCCGGACCGGCGAGCTGCGGGAGGTCGTGGCCGGACTCGAGTGCCTGGACACGCCGTCACCCGCGCTGCACATCGGCCTCCGGTACGCCCGGGCCGTGCTCGACCCGAGCGACGAGCGGTTCGCCAAGGCCCTCGACTCGGCCGGCTGGCCCGCCGAACGCGGCCGCGTCCACCTGGCGTACGGCGAGTGGCTGCGGCGGCAGCGGCGGGTCGTCGAATCGCGGACGCACCTGCGCACCGCCCGCAAGACGTTCGACGCGCTCGGCATGGCGGCCTGGGCCGACCGGGCCCGCCGCGAGCTGCGCAGCGCGGGCGAGTCGAGCCCGAACCGCGGGCCGGACGCCCGGGACAAGCTCACCCCGCACGAGCTGAGCATCGCGCAGCTGGCCGCCGAGGGGCTGACGAACCGGGAGATCGGGCAGCGGCTGTACCTTTCGCACCGGACCGTCGGCACCCACCTGCACCGGATCTTCCCCAAGCTGGGCGTCAGCTCGCGCGCCGACCTCGCCGGGATGCTGAAGACCCTCGAAGGATGACGTACACCGGCTGCGTCACCTGACGGGCGCGAAGGTCACCAAACGGCTCCTAACGTCGTGAAAGTCCCACAGTCTTTCGCGCAGGAGCAGCAGATGATCAGCAGGAGAAGGTTCGGGCACGTGTTCGCGGCCGGGCTCGCGGCGACGTCCTTGGCGGCCTGCTCGTCGGGCCCTCCCGCGGCCGCCCCCGCGCCGGCCCCCGACCTGCGGGCCGGGTCCGGGGAGCACACCTCGCTCGGGCCGGTCAAACAGGCCGACGCCGGCCTGGTCACGATGGCCTACCACGAGTTCGGCCCGGCCGGCGGGCAGCCGGTGGTGCTGCTGCACGGCTGGCCGTACGACCCGTACAGCTACGTCGACGTCGCCCCGATCCTGGCCGGCGCGGGTTACCGGGTGATCGTCCCCTACCTGCGCGGCTACGGCCCGACGGCGTTCAAATCGGCGGCGACGGTCCGCAACGGCCAGCAGACGGCCGTGGCGCTCGACGTCATCGCCCTGCTGGACGCGCTGAAGATCGACAAGGCCGTCTTCGGCGGCTACGACTGGGGTGGCCGGACCGTCGACATCATCGCCGCGCTGTGGCCGGAACGCTGCACGGCGATCGTCGCGGTGAGCGGGTACATCGTGACGAACCTGGCGGCGAACCAGAAGCCGCTGGCCCCGGCCGCCGAGCTCGGCTGGTGGTACCAGTACTACTTCGCGACCGAACGCGGCCGCGCGGGCTACGCGGCCAACCGCCACGACTTCAACAAGCTGATCTGGAAGACGGCGTCGCCGGCCTGGCACTTCGACGACGCGACGTACGACCGCAGCGCGGCGGCGTTCGACAACCCGGACCACGTCGCCATCGTCATCCACAACTACCGCTGGCGCCTGAGCTTGGCGCCGGGCGAGCCGCAGTACGAGGCGTACGAACAGAAGCTGAACGCGGGAGCGACCATCGGCGTCCCGGCGATCACGATCGGCAGCGACTTCGACGGCGCGGCCAAGGACGGCAAGGCCTACCGCGCCAAGTTCACCGGCAAGTACGAACACCGCGTCTTCGACGGCATCGGCCACAACGTGCCGCAGGAAGCACCGCGCCCGTTCGCCCAGGCCGTCATCGACGCCACCCACCTGTGAGCCTCGTGAGTGGTAAGGCGGGTTCTAACCCGCCTTACCACTCACGACGGCGTCAGGCGACCGTCGCGTCGAGGGTGACCTCGATGTTGCCGCGCGTGGCCTTCGAGTACGGGCACACCTGGTGCGCGCCCTGGACGAGCTCGTCGGCCGTGGCCTGGTCGATGCCCGTCGCCTCCAGGTGCAGCACCGCGCTGAGCCGGAACTCGCCGGCCTCGGTGTCGTGGTGCAGGGTCACTTCGGCGACCACGGCGAGGTCGTTCAGCGGCACCTTCTTCGCGCCCGCGACCCGGCGCACGGCCCCGACGAAGCAGGACGCCCAGCCCGCCGCGAACAGCTGCTCCGGGTTGGTCCCGTCGCCCGCGCCGCCGAAAGCCTTGGGCACGGCGAGGGTGACGTCGAGCGCGCCGTCGTCGGAGGTCGCGCGGCCGCCGTTGCGGCCCTCCGCGGTGGACGTGGCGACGGCGGTGTAGGTCACTTCGGACATCGTGTTCCTTTCAGCGGGTGACTTCACCACGCTAGAAATCCCGGAGAGCCCGCGGCGACCGTCGCCCGACGTCACCCGTGTACGTCACCGTTCTCCAGCCGCAGCCACCGGTCGATCCCGATCTCGGCGAGGAAGCGTTCGTCGTGGCTGACGACGACGAACGCGCCGCGGAACGCCGTCAGCGCGCTCTCCAGCTGCTCGGTGCCGACCAGGTCGAGGTTGTTCGTCGGCTCGTCCAGCAACAGCAGCTGCGGTGCCGGTTCGGCGAACAGGACGCAGGCGAGCGTGGCGCGCAGCCGTTCCCCGCCGGACAACACACCGACCGGCAGGTGCACCCGGGAACCGCGGAACAGGAAGCGGGCCAGCAGGTTCATCCGCCGGTCGGCCGGCAGCGCCGGGGCGGCCGCCGCCAGGTTCTCGGCGACGCTGCGGTCGTCGTCCAGCAGGTCCAGGCGCTGCGAGAGGAAGGCGATCCGGCCGTCGGCGCGGGTGAGGGTGCCGCCGTCGGGCTCGAGATCGCCGTGGACCAGCCGCAGCAGCGTCGACTTCCCGGCGCCGTTGGGGCCGGTGAGCGCGATCCGCTCGGGGCCGCGGATCGCCAGGTCGACGCCGTCGCCGAAGAGCCCGCGCACGCGCAGGCCCTCGCCGAGGAAGAGCGTCCGCCCGGCCGGGACCTCGGTCTGCGGCAGCTGCAGGCTGAGCTTCTGCTCGGGGCGCAGTTCGCGTTCGGCCTGGTCGAGCTTGGCCTTCGCGGCGCCGACGCGGGCGGCGTGCGTGCCGTCCGCCTTGGCCGCCGACTCCTGCGCGTTGCGCTTCATCGTGCCGGCGAAGATCTTCGGCAGTCCGGCGTTGCCCAGGTTGCGCGACGCCGTGCTGGCGCGACGGGCGGCGCGCTCGCGGGCCTGCTGCATCTCCCGCTTCTCGCGCTTGACCTCCTGCTCGGCGGTGCGGATGTTCTTCTCGGCGACCTCGCGCGCGGCTTTGACGGCCTCTTCGTAGGCGGTGAAGTTGCCGCCGTGGAACCGGATTTCGCCGCCGTGCAGCTCGGCGATCCGGTCCATCCGGTCGAGCAGCGCGCGGTCGTGGCTGACCACGAGCAGGCAGCCGGACCAGTCGTCGAGCACGGCGCGGAGCTTGTGGCGCGCCTCGGCGTCCAGGTTGTTGGTGGGCTCGTCGAGCAGCAGCACGTCCGGGCGTTTCAGCAGTTGCGCGGCGAGGCCCAGTGAAACGATTTGGCCGCCGCTGAGCGTGCTCAGGGTGCGTTCGAGCGCGAGGTCGGCGAGGCCGAGCCGGTCGAGCTGGGCGCGGGTGCGTTCCTCGAGGTCCCAGTCGGTGCCGATGGTGGTGAAGTGCTCCTCGGCGACGTCCCCGGATTCGACGGCGGCGATGGCGCGCAGAACCGGGGCCACGCCGAGGATTTCGGCGACGGACGGCTCTCCGCTCAGCGGCAGGTCCTGCGGGAGGTAGCCGAGCACGCCGTCGGCGGTGACGCTGCCGGCGGCGGGCTGCAGGACGCCGGCGACGAGCTTGAGCAGCGTCGTCTTGCCGGAGCCGTTCGGGGCGACGAGACCGGTGCGGCCGCTCGGGAAGGTGGCGGACAGGCGGTCGAAGACGGGGGTGTCGTCCGGCCAGGAGAAGGACAGGCCGGACAGCACGATTTCGGACATGGCGAAGACCTCGATGGCGTGAAAGCGGAAAAGGGGACGTCGACGGCGGCCCGCACCGGCGGTGCCGGGGGCCTGCGGACTCCGGGGCTACCCGGAGATGTCGACGTCACCTGCCACGACTGGTCTCCTCACGAAAGGATCTTCCCCTGCGAAGATAGCAGGGTTGTCCGCGCGGACCCCGGGTAACCGGCCCCGATGCGCATCGTGGTGACCGGAGCGACCGGCAACATAGGGACCGGGGTCGTGCGCGCGTTGGGCGCGGACCCGCAGGTCGAAACCATCGCCGGGCTGGCCCGGCGCCCGGCGGAGGGCGTCGTCACGGCCGACGTCGAACGCGACGACCTCGTGCCGCACCTGCGCGGCGCCGACGCGGTGGTGCACCTGGCGTGGCTGTTCCAGCCCACCCGGCGTCCGGAACGGACGTGGCGCGCGAACGTCCTCGGCTCGATGCGGGTGTTCGAGGCGGCGGTCGCGGCGGGCGTGCCCAAGATCGTCTACACGTCGTCGATCGGGGCGTACTCGCCGCGGACGGACGACGAGCCGGTGACCGAAGACTGGCCGACGCACGGCTGGCCCGGGGCCGCGTACACCCGGGAAAAGGCTTATCTGGAGCGGTATCTGGACGCGTTCGAGGGCCGGCACCCGAAGTTGGACGTCGTCCGGATGCGGCCGGGGTTCGTCTTCCAGCGCAGTGCCGCGACCGAGCAGCGCCGGCTGTTCGCGGGACCGTTCGTGCCGGGCTCGCTGGTGCGGCTGCTGCCGGTGGTGCCGGACATCCGCGGGCTGCGGTTCCAGATCGTGCACACCGACGACCTGGCCGACGCGGTCCGCCGCGCGGTGACGCGGCCGGTGCGCGGGGCGTTCAACATCGCGACGGGCCCGGTCGTGGACCCGCGGTTCGCGGCGGACCTCCTGGGCGCGCGCACTATCCCGATGCCGGCGGCGGCGGTGCGGGCCGCGGTGGAGGCGGCCTGGCGGGTGCACGCGATCCCGGCGTCACCGGGCTTGTTCGACGCGGTCATGCGGCTGCCGGTGATGAGCACGACCCGCGCGGAGTCCGAATTGGACTGGCAGCCGGGCCGGGACGCCGCGGCCACGCTGCAGGATTTCCTGACGGGACTGCGGGAGGGCGCGGGCGCGGAGACGGCCCCGCTGGCCCCGGACCGGCACCGGCTGCACGAGATCGCGACGGGCGTCGGCCGGAAGCCCTGAGTTCAGTGGCCCTGCTTGTCCGGTTCGGGGTACTGGCCGCGCGCCCGGTCGGCGGCCGCGGTCGCGATGCCGGCGGCGATCATCGCCACGCCCAGGCCGAGGTGCAGCCAGTCGTCGGCGTTGTCGATCGGCAGGAAGTTGGCCGGGCTGTCGTGGTCCATGGCGAGGCCGAACACCCACAGCAGGACGTAGATCCCGCCGCCGATCATCAGGAACGCGCGCGAACTGCCGTCGGCGCGCGCGGCGAGGACGCCGAGCACGCCGAACAGCAGGTGGACGAGGTTGTGCAGCACCGACACGGTGAACACGCCGAACAGCTGGGCGCCCGACTCGTGCCCGGCGAACTTCAGGGCGTCGTAGTCCGCGGTGATCCCGGGGACGAACCCCAGGACGCCCACGAGCAGGAACGCGAGGCCGAACAGCAGGGCGGCGGTCCGGGCGGTGCTCCGCCGGGTTTTGACGTCCGTCATGGCGCCGGGCTACCCGGCGCCGACTCCGGCAAACGCCTCAGGCGAGCTCGGCCGAGACAACGGACGGCAGCGCACGCAGCCGGTCCAGGAGGGGACCGGTCTCCTCGGCGGCCAGCAGGACGGCGCAGACCATGCTGCTTTCGCGGACGCCGTCCTTGACGTCGACGGCCAGTTCGTGAACGGGCCGCCCGCCGAGCGCGCCGACCAGAGCGGGGACCTCATCGGCCCCGCCGACGAAGTAGGTGGCGATGCGCCGGCGCAGCAGCATGGCGGACCGGGGCGCGGGAACGGCGAAGGAAGTGGACATGGCGGATCTCCTGTGTGGAAGGAACGAGATCGGGGCCAGGTCCCGGAAAGAAGCGATCGCCGACTCAGCACGCCGGCAACCTGGGTTCAGCCGGCGCGCCGGGTTACGAGTCGCGGAAGCAACATCGGACGCAGCACGGCGACAGGCTAACACGACCCCGCCCCACCCGGCACCACAACCGAGCGGCACGGCCGGCCAGTGCCGCGACGCCCAGTGCCGCGACGCCCGGGTTCGAGCGCCCCAATGTGGCGTTGGGTGCGTGGGACGCAGCGAATGTGGCGTTGGGTGCGTGGGACGCAGCGAGTGTGGCGTTGGGTGCGTGGGATGCGCCCAACGCCACATTGGGTGCGTGGGACGCACCCAACGCCACATTGGGTGCGTTTGGGCCGGACGTCAGCTCGCCCGGATGATTCCCAGGCCCAGCGGGGTGATCTCGTGGATCTGCGACTTCCCCGACCGGTTGCTGCTGATCAGCCCGCTCGCCCGCAGGACCGATGCGTGCTGGCTCGCCGTCGCCGGGGAGATGCCCGTCAGGTCCGCCAGCTCGCTCGTGTTGCAGCGGGTCGTCGCGATCGTCACCAGCACCCTCGCGCGCGTCTGGCCCAGCAGCGCCGCCAGGGAGGGGCCCGGCTCCGCGTCGCTGTCGAACCTCGGGTGGCTGATCGAATACACCAGCGCCGGGGGGAGCACCGGGTCCTTGTACGTCGTCGGCATGCCGTGGGCGAAGAAGGCCGGGATCAACCTGAGCCCGCGGCCGTTGAGGTGCAGTTCCTGGTCGATCGGGAAGCGCACCCGCAACACCGGCGGGGACCACGTCACCTCCGGGTGCAACGTCGACAGCAGCAGCTGCGGCCCACCGCGGTCCAGGTTCGCCTGGAGGCGGTGGCGGTCGCGGGCCACCGAGCGGCGGACCGTGGCCCAGTCCGGGGCCACGCACTGGCGGTAATAGTCGTGCAACGCCGCGCCCAGGCGGCGGAGCTCGCCCGCCTCGCCGTCGCCCACCCGGCGGAGCCAGGCCGGGACGTGGGTGCCCTGCGCCACCAGTTCGGCGACGTCGGTGGCCAGCACCGGCGCCGGCGTCTCGAGCACCGCCGCGATCCCGTCGCCGATCGTGCGGGTGCCCGCCGGGGTGAGGAAGTCCGGGCAGTACCCGTACGGCGGGACCGCGGACATCAGCAGCCGGCCGGACTGCGGGACCGCCGACCGCGAGCCCCGCCGCCAGCGGCCGAAGAACGGCTCACCCTCCGGCCGCCGGATGCGGTAGCTGCTCATCAGCAGCTCCCACATCGGGTCGGCGTCCTCGGCGATGGTGATCTTCGCCAGGTCCGCTTCCGTGAAGTGAATCTTCAACATCGACGCCGGCCTCCTTTCCCGGCCGAGGGTAACGGGCAGTGCCGGGACTCCCGACGGAGGTCGCGCGGCCGCCGGAAATTCACGCACCCGGGCCGGAATTCCACACGGTCTGGCGAGCCTTCTTCACTCTCCGCAAGGGTAAAAAGTCGCGTAGTGGCAGTTCACGCTGTGTGATTGGTGCGTACGGGGGAAACGAACGGCATTCCTTGACAACACCGCGTCCACCGGAGTTACGTCGTCGGCTGAATTCCGCGGAAAAGGAACCGGAAATCGTTCTCGGGCCACCGGTACGAATCGAGCCACGCCACCGATGAAAGAAGACGAACCCTCGTCCCGTCGTTCCGTCGCCTCCTGGAATCCGGGCAGCTGGCGGTTGCGCACCAAGATCTCCGTGGTGCTGTTGCTGCCCGTCCTGGTCGCCCTGCTGCTGGCGGGCGGCCGGGTGCAGGCCGAACTCGCCCGGGCCGGCGGGCTCAGCGCCGTCCGCGATCAAATGCCGGTCGTGCAAGGCATTTCCGAACTCGCCGGCCTCGTCGACGAGGAGATGATCCACGACGGCGGGGCCGCCCAGACCGCCGCGGTCGACGAGAAAGCCGCCGTCGTGCGCCACGACGCATCATTTTCCCAGCTCAACCCGGAGTTGTCGCGATCATTGGAAGATCAGCTGGGGAAATTGGCCGACCTGCGGCAGCAGACCGGTTCGCCGGCCGCGAAAACCGCGGCTTACCACGACTTCGGCGTCTCGCTCAGCGAGGTGATCGGCGGAATCGCGGAGCAGGCGGGGAATGGTGATCTCGACGCGGCCGCGGCCGGCGCCGAATCATTGGTGCAGCTGAGGACCAGTCTCGCCGATCAACAGGCGCTGGCCGGGCGGCCCGACGGCACTTCGGTGGCGGCCGCCGCACGCGCCGCGGCCGAAGAAACCGTCCTCACCGGACAGATCCGGCGCGCGCTGCCCGCCGGGGCCGCGGCCGCCCGGTTCGCCGCGGCGACCAGTCCCGGGGCCGGCGGCGCCGAGGCGAAGCGCGCGATGCTCGGCACCATCCTCGCCGAGCAGGTGAAAACGCTTTCGGACGCGGTCGGCGCGCAGACCAACACCGCCCGGTCCGACGCCCTGCGCGACGCCGCGCTGGTGCTCGCCTCGCTGCTCGGCGCCCTCGCCATCGCCCTCGCCGTGGCCCGGTCGGTGGTCGCCCCGATCCGGCGGCTGCACGCCGCCGCGCTCGACACCGCGCAGCGCCGCCTGCCCGGCACCATCGAACGCATCCGCGACGGCGAGGACGTCGACTGGCGGACGACCGCGCCGATCCCGGTCGACTCCGAGGAGGAGATCGGGCAGCTCGCGCGGGCCTTCGACGACATGCACCGGCAGGCGGTGCGCCTGGCCGTCGGCGAACAGGCCGAGATGCGGATCCAGGTCAGCGAGATGTTCATGACGCTGTCCCGGCGCAGCCAGTCGCTGGTGGAGCTGCAGCTGTCGGTGATCGAGGACCTCGAAGCCGACGAGCAGGACCCGCAGCGGCTGGCCGAGCTGTTCCAGATCGACCACATCGCCACCCGGCTGCGGCGCAACGGCGAAAACCTGCAGGTCCTGGCGGGTGGCAAGCCGGTGCGCCGCGACGTCGGCCCGGTCGCGACGGTCGAGCTGCTGCGGGCCGCGACGTCGGAGGTCAAGGACTACCAGCGCGTCTCCCTCGGCAACGCGCCGCGCGGGTCGGTGCAGTCCGAGGCCGCGGCGGACGTCGTGCACATCCTCGCCGAGCTGCTGGAGAACGCCATCCGGTCGTCGCCGCCGGAGGAGCAGGTCGTGCTCACCGCCGACCGGGGCTTCGACGGCGGCCTGCTGATCGAGGTGGTCGACGTCGGGCTCGGCATGACCCGCGAGGACCTCGAAGCGGCGAACGCCCGGCTGGCCGCCGGGGCCGCGGTCAGCCCGGAGACCACCCGCCGGATGGGCCTGTTCGTGGTGAGCAGGCTGGCCGCCTCGCACGGGATCACCGTCCGGCTGCGGCCCACGACCACCCGGACGGCCAGCGCCGGCATCACCGCCAGCGTGCACGTCCCGGGCGTACTGATTCTGGTCGACCTGCCGCCGCGGGCCCTCCCGCCCGAGCTGCCCGCGGCAGTCAACGGCTCCCTCAACGGCTCGCTCAACGGCACTGCCCGGCACGAACTCGAACCGCGGTGGCCCGCCGAAGAACCGCCGCCGGTGGCCGACCCGCCGACGCCGATCTTCGACCAGATGCTGTCGCACTGGTTCGCCGAAAGCACCCCGGCGGCGCCCGGCGCCTGGGCGACCCCGGCCGACCAGGTCCGCCAGGCCGCGGAAGCCGCGGTCGGCACCCTCGACGACGCCGAGTTCACCGACTCGGGGCTGCCGGCCCGGACGCCCGGTGCCCAGCTCGCGCCGGGCTCGGTCACCCCGCGCGCGCCGCAGCAGGCGGACCCGTCCTTCCGCGACCCGGCCGCGGTGCGGAACAACCTTTCCCGGCACTACAGCGGCATGCGCGCGGCCCGGCACCGGGTCGCGGGCGAGCCCGAGGCGGAGCGGCGATGAGCACCCGGCAGGAAGGAGCGGAAGTGGCCGAGAGGTCCCGGAACTGGCTGGTCTCGGCGTTCACGCAGGAGGTGCCCGGCGTCGCGCACGCCGCGCTGGTCTCGGCGGACGGGCTGCTCGTGGCGGCGAACGACACCCTGCCACGCGATCGCGCCGACCAGCTTTCGGCGATCGCGTCCGGCCTCTCCAGCCTCGCGCTCGGCACCGCCGACCTGTTCACCGCGGGCCGGGTGGTGCAGTCGGTGATCGAGATGGAGCAGGGCTTCCTGCTGCTGATGAACGTCGGCGACGGCTCGAACCTGGTGGTGCTGGCCAACCCGGGCTGCGACATCGGGCTGGTGGGCTACGAGATGACGCTGCTGGTGGACCGGGTCGGGAAGGTGGTCGAGACCCCGGCTCGGCCCGCGGCCGCCCCGGGGGCGGCCCGGTGACCGAAGGCCGGCGACGCGAGGGCGGGCGGCACGCGGCGTCGCTGGCCCGCCCCTACGCCTGGACCGCCGGCCGCACCCGGCCGACGGTCGACCTGGCGGTGGAAGCCCTCGTGGAAACGACCGCGGAGGGCCGGACGGCGCCCTTCAGCCCGACCAACCCCCTGGCCGTGGTGACGCAGTTCTGCCTGCACCAGCGGTCGGTGGCCGAGGTCGGCGCCCACCTGGGCGTGCCGCTCGGCGTGGCCAGGGTGCTCATCGGCGACCTGCTGATCGCCGGCCAGGTGTCGATCCGCGACACGCTCACCGCGGACGCCTCCTGGGACGAACGGAACGACCTGCTCGAAAGGGTCCTCAGTGGACTACGTGCGCTCTGAAAGTGTTGCCAAGAACGGTCTCGCCAAGGGCCGGATCACCTCGGCGAAGATCGTCGTGGCCGGCGGGTTCGGGGCCGGCAAGACGACGTTCGTCGGTGCCGTCTCGGAAATCGACCCGCTGCGGACCGAAGCCCTCATGACGTCCGCGGCCGTCGGCGTCGACCGGACCGAAGCGGTGCCGGGGAAGTTCGCCACCACGGTCGCGATGGACTTCGGCCGGCTCACCCTCGCCGAGGACCTGGTGCTCTACGTGTTCGGCACGCCCGGCCAGCACCGGTTCTGGTTCATGTGGGACGACCTCGTCTGCGGCGCGGTGGCGGCGATCGTCCTGGTCGACACGCGCCGGCTGGCGGACTGCTTCGCGTCGATCGACTTCTTCGAATCGCGCGGCCTGCCGTTCCTGGTCGCGATCAACCAGTTCCAGGACACCCGCCAGCACGGGCCCGAGCAGGTGCGCGAGGCCCTCAAGATCCCGGCCGCGGTGGAGGTCGTCACCTGCGACGCGCGGTCACCGGAGTCGACGAAGCAGACCCTCATCGCCGCGGCCGAGCACGCGCTCGCCGAACACCACGCCCCCAAGTCACGGAAAGCTTGAAGGAGCCCGGAAATGCCCATGGACCACGAAGACTTCGCGATGGGCAACTGGCTCGTCGTGCTCGCCTACCTGACCTCGGTGGTGGGCTGCGCCCTCGGCCTCGCCTGCACGCTGCAGGCGAGGTCCACCGACAGCCCGCGGGCCCGGCTGACCTGGCTGGTGCTCGCGGCGGTGTCCATCGGCGGGGTCGGCATCTGGGTCATGCACTTCATCGCGATGCTCGGGTTCTCCACGCCCGGCCTGCCGGTGCGCTACGACATCCTGCGCACGGCGCTGTCGGCGCTCCTGTCGGTGGCGGCGGTGTTCTGCGGACTGCTGGTGTTCGGCGTCCGCAACCGGTTCGCCTGGAAGCGGCTGCTGCTCGGCGGCCTGCTGACCGGGCTCGCGGTGGCCGTCATGCACTACACGGGGATGTGGGCCGTGCAGGTCAAGGGCTCGATCGGCTACGACCCGACGCTGGTGGTGCTGTCGGTGGTGATCGCGGTCGTCGCGGCCACGGCGGCGCTGTGGTTCACGGTCGGGCTGGACAAGCTCCTGCCCCGGCTGGCGGCGGGCCTGGTGATGGGCGCGGCGGTGACGGGCATGCACTACACGGGCATGGCGGCGGTGCGCCTGCACCTGGACCCGGGCGCGCCCGACCCGGCCGGCACGGAGGTGTTCTCGTTCCTGTTCCCGGTGTTCGTCCTGGCGGCGCTGGCGATGGCGGTCCCGATCTGCGCGGTGCTGATGGCGACGTCGAGCTCGGAGGCGCCCCGGCACACGACGGTCGCGTCCTAGACGAGTAAGTCCTAAGGCCGGGTGGTGTCTGGAGACGGGCGAAGGGTGTTCAAGATCAGTTTGTGACGACCGACCTGAACACCCTTCTCACCGCACTCTACGTCAAGATCGACGACCATCTGGGCAGGCCTGCCCGGACCGGACGCCCACCATGGCTGACCGACGCCGAACTGATCACCCTCGCCGTGGCCCAGCCCTTGCTCGGCATCCGGTCCGAGGCCCGCTGGCTGCGGTTCCTGCCCCGCCACCTGCCCGGCGCATTCCCCTACCTGCCCCAGCAATCCGGCTACAACAAGCGACTACGCACCGCTGTCCCGCTGCTCAAACGCGTTATCCGCATGCTCGCCCTCGACACCGACCTGTGGACCGACACGACCTGGGTCGTGGACTCCACCCCGGTCGAGTGCGGCCGCTCCCGCGAGACCGCCAAGCGCTCCGAGCTGGCCGGCTGGGCCGGCTACGGCTACTGCTCGTCGCATTCACGGTTCTTCCGGGGCCTGCGCCTGCACCTGATCTGCACCCCCGCCGGGCTGCCGATCACCTGGGCCCCGGCCACCCCGAAACTCGATGAACGTCAGGTGCTGATGGCGATCCTGGATCACGACCCATCCGTGCTGGCCGACCGGCCCGGACTGCTGATCATCGCGGACAAGGGCTACGTCTCCCGCGAACTGGACGCGTTCCTGGCCGAACGCGGGGTCCGGCTCCTGCGGCCCAACTACCGCAACCGCACCCCGCACCCGGCCGAGCACCTGCTCAAACCCGTCCGCCAGCTGATCGAATCGGTCAACGACACCCTCAAAGGCCAGCTCGACCTCGAACTGCACGGCGGCCGCACCATCGACGGCGTGACCGCCCGCATAGCCCAACGCGTACTCGCCCTGACCGCCGCCATCTGGCACAACCGCGCCACCGGCCAACCTGTCACCCGATCACTGATCGCCTACGACCACTGATCACTTAGGACTCACTCGTCTAGGCCCTCGCCACGGGGAACCGGTCGGCGCTGAAGTGGACGAGGATCGCCCTCGCCGAGGCGCACACGAGGTCGCCGGCCTTGACTTCGCCGGTGGCGTGCAGCTTGCGCCCGTCCCGGCGGACGAGCCGGCCTTCGACGGTGAGCGGAACCGCGTACGGCGTCCCGTGGTGGTAGTCGACGGTCAGGGAAGCCGTCATCCCCGGGAACCCGGCCGCGGCGGTGGCCCGCCCGAGCACGTGATCCAGCACGGCGGCGACCCACCCGCCGTGCACGCGCCCGGGAGGCCCTTCGTGCGCGGCACCGAGGAGAACGTCGGCGCACACCGACTCCGGTCCGACGCGCACCCACGAAAGCGGCGGCGCCAGGGGATTCCCGGGCCCTTCGAGGGGGTTGTTGATGCTCAGGTGACCCCCACCGTCGAGGGCGGCGAGCAGGAGGGGGTTCGCCCCACCGGCGGCCCGCAGCGCAGCGGTGACGGCCTCGACCCGACGCGCGGCGGCGGCGAGATCGGCCTCGTCGTCGCGGACGCAGACGGAGGCCTCGATCAGCTCGCGGATCCGGTCGCCGAGCAGGGCCCGCCCCGGGGGTACGCCGTCGACGACCGGGAATGGGTTTTCGGACATCGCGCTCCCCGGGGGGCCTGGAACTAGAACACGTTTCAGCTTAGCAGGCGGGTCGCATGGTGGGCGGCGATCGCGGCTGCCGTGGGGTGGGCGGCCGTGGCGGGCGGGCCTTGGCAGCGCGCGGCCGGCAGCGGCGCGGCCGGCGGCAGCGAGCGGCAGCCGCAGCGCGGAGCCGTGAGCGGTGATCCCAATCCGGACCACCGCTCATGGACCCCCCCTCGGCGCACCGGCGGTCCTGCTGCGCCCGGACGGGTACGTCGCTGGGACGAGCCGGGACGCGGCTCACCTGGCGCGGGCTCTCACGGCCTGGTTCGGGCCCCGGGTCACCAGGTCGGGCGGGCCGTGACACCGCCGTCGACGACCAGGTCGTGGCCGGTGATCCAGGACGCCAGCGGGGAGGCGAGGAACACGCACGCGTTGCCGACGTCGGCCGGTGTCCCCAGCCGGCCCAGCGGGGCCGCGCGGTGCCAGCGCTCGACTCCCTCCGGCCAGTCCTCGGCCAGGCCGGGCCGCGAGATCAGCCCCGGCGACACCGTGTTGACCCGGATCCCGCGCGGCCCGTACTCCAGCGCCGCGCCGCGGGCGTGCATCACCAGGGCCGCCTTGGCCGCGCTGTAGTGGACGTGCCCGGGTGCCGGCTGCCGGGCCTCGATCGAGGCGATGTGCGTGACGCTCCCGCCGTCGCCCATCAGCCGGGCCGCGGCCTGGGTGCAGGAGAACGCGCTGGTCAGCGTGCTGTCCAGCATCTCCCGCCAGCGCGCCGCGGTCAGCTCGCCGAGGGCCTCGACCGGCTGGATCCCGGCGTTGTTGACCAGCGTGTCGAGGCCGCCGCCCCAATCCGCGACGGTGTCGAGCAGGGCGTGGCAGGCCTGGTCGTCGGTGAGCTCGGCGGCGAACGCGCGGGCCCGGCCGCCCGCGGCTTCGATCGCCGCGACGACGTCGCCGGCCGCGCCGGGCCGGCGGTGGTGCACCGCGACGGCCGCGCCCGCTTCGGCGAACCGGAGCGCGATCCCGCGGCCGATCACCCCGGAAGCACCGGTGACGCAGGCGATCGTGCCGGTCAGGTCGGGCAGGGAGGTCACCGCGCCGAGCGTAGCTGTGCGCCCCGGTCCGTCGTAAGTTGTGGGACATGGCCAAGACCCGGAAGTTCGCCGAACTGCTGCAGACGCAGATCAGCCACGAGTTCACCGCCGCCCAGCAGTACATCGCCCTGGCCGTCTGGTTCGACGCCCGCGATCTGCCGCGGCTGGCCAAGCGCTTCTACCGGCAGGCGATCGAGGAGCGCAACCACGCGCTGGCGATGGTCCGCTACCTGCTCGACCGCGACGAGCCGGTGGCCGTCCCGGGCAGCGGCGATGTGCGGAACGACTTCTCGAGCGTGCACGAAGCGATCGAGCTGGCCTTGACGCAGCAACGCGCGGTCACCGCCGACATCGAGGCGATGGCGAAGGCCGCGCGGCTGGAGGAGGACTACCTCGGCGAGCAGTTCGTGCACTGGTTCCTCAAGGAGCAGGTGGAGGAGGTGGCGCAGATGTCGACGCTGCTCACCGTGGTCGAGCGGGCCGGCGGCAACCTCTTCGAGGTGGAGAACCACCTGTTCCGCGAGTCGGCCACCGGGGTGGCCGACGCCCCGGACATGCCGCCGGTGGCCGGCGGGAAGCTCTGAGGAGGGGCCGGCCGCTACGACCGCCCGCTGAGCAGTTCCCGCGCCAGCGCCTCGGCCCACCAGTGCTCGACCCGCTCCGGTGACCACTCGCGTTCGACGGTGAACGTCGTGTAGACGTCGACGTTGCACAGGCCCGCGTAGATGTCCACCGCGGTCGGCACGTCCGGCCGCAGCGTGCCCTCCGGCCAGGACGTGAACACCAGCCGGCGGGTGCCGTCGGCCGTCTCGCGGGCTTCGCGGTAGACGTCCGCCAGTTCCGGCTCGGTGCGGCCCGCCTGGCGGACCAGCGCGATGAGGTCGCCCGCGCGCTCGAACAGGCGCCGGTCGAAAGCGGCCATTGCCGCCAGCTGGGCGGCGGGTACCGAGGTGGCCTCCAGCTCGTCGAGCAGGCGGGGGAGGTCGGCGGTCAGGTCCGCCGCGTCGGCGAGGGCCCGGACCAGGGCCGCCTTGTTCCGGTACGCCGCGTAGACGGTCGGCACCGAGACCCCGGCCTCCCGCGCCACGTCCCGCACCGTCGTCGCCGCCCAGCCCTGGGCGGAGAACCGGCGGCGGGCCGCCGCGGCGATGTCCGCGCGCGTGCGTTGTGCCTGCTCCAGGCGGCGCAGTGAGTCGTAGCGACGCTCTCCCATGAGTTCCTTCCGGTGATTATATTCAATATAACATCCGTAAAATCAAAGGGGGACGATCATGAGCTTCACCGTGGTGGCGGGCCTGGGTGGCCTCGGGTTCGTGCTGCTGGCCGTCGTGGTCAACGTCTGCTACGTCCGGGCCCGGCTGCCGATGCCCGGGCGGCACCCGGGCGACGTCGCCCAGGCCTTCGCGGCGTCGGGGGACGCGCTGAAGCGGCCTTCGATGCTGGCTCCGGCGTCCTGGGTGTGCCTGACCGTCTTCGCCGCCGGGCTGCTTTCGGTGCTGCCCGGCCCGTGGGCGCTGACCGGGTTCGCCGGCGTGCTCTTGCAGAACGCCACCTTCGCGGCTGTGGAGGCGTTGCGGTTCGGCGTGGCCGCGGCGGCGCGCGACGGCGGCCCGGTGGCGGGGCTGTGGGGGTTCAGCGCGGTGCTCTTCGGGTTCAACCAGGTGTTCCTGGCGATCGCCCTGCTCGGCTTTTCCGTGGCAGGGGCGCAATCGGGGCTCTTCGCCGGCTGGCACGCCTGGCTCGGGTACGTCAGCGCCGCACTGCTGTTCGTCTCGGCGTCGGCGGCGCCGTACCACGCCGACGGCACCAACCGGCTCGCCCCGGCCGGGCTGGCCGGCTGGCTGGGCTGGGCCGCGTGGATCGTCACCGGCGGGATCACCCTGCTGGCGCACTGACTGTCCACAATGGAATGAAGCCTGGCCGTTGTCAGCGAGCGGTGTGCGGGTTTAAGCTGGCGCGAACAATGGAATGTTATCGCTAACAGGATTACGAAAGTTTCGAGAATCCGTCGAATTCCGGCCCGGTGGCGAAACTTTCGGCCACGGCGAAATGAGCTGCTCCGGCAACGAACCTGTACCCGACCGACCCGTTGAGAGGATGGCGATGAAAAGGTTCCTGGCCGCCGCGGCGGCCTTCGCGATCGCGTTCACCGGACTGACCGGGATCGCCCACGCGGAATCGAACGGCGGCGTGCGGATCATGCCGCTGGGCGACTCGATCACCTACGGCACCGGCGTGCCCGGCGGGTACCGGATCGGCCTGTGGCAACGCCTCGCCGCCGGCCGGTACACCAACGACTTCGTCGGCTCGCAGTTCAACGGCCCCGGCAGCCTCTGGGACCACGACCACGAAGGCCACCCCGGCTGGCGCATCGACCAGATCGACGCGAACATCACCGGCTGGCTGCGCACCTACAACCCGCGCTCGGTGCTGCTGCACATCGGCACCAACGACGTGCTGCAGAACTACAACGTCGCGGGCGCGCCCGGCTGGCTGTCCACGCTGCTCGACCACATCACCGCCACCGCACCCGGTGCCGACGTCTTCGTCGCCCAGCTCATCCCGATCGGGTGGGCGAGCGGGGACGCCGCCGTGCGGACGTTCAACAACGCGCTGCCCGGCATCGTGCGGAGCAAGGTGAACGCGGGCAAGCGGGTGCACCTGGTCGACCTGCACAGTGCGGTGTCCGCCGCCGATCTCCCCGACGGCGTCCACCCGAACGCCGGCGGCTACGACAAGATGGCGGCCGTCTGGTACAACGCCTTGCGGTCGGTCCCGGGCAGCATCGGCAACCCGCGGGCCGCGGTGGCCACCGAGGGACTGGCCGCGGCGACCCTCGGGTCGGCGGCCGCCGCGAAGGGCCGGACGAGGTGAAGCGGGACGCCACCGAGCCGTCCCGCGGTTCGTTCCGCCTCGGCGGTTCGCCGCTCTCGGGCGTCGACGTGAACATCACCGAGATCGACGTCGGCGGCTCCGGCAGCGCCCAGGCGAACACCTTCGGCCAGGTCGTGCGGGCCTGCCTGGCGGTTCCGCGCTGCACGAGCAGTAAGGGAGATCGATGATGAAACGCGTGCTCGGCGTCCTGCTGGCGCTGGTGGTCACGGTCACCGGCCTGGCCGCGCCCGCCCAGGCGGCCGCGCTGACCAGGGTGCCGAACTTCGGTACCAACCCGACCAACCTGAACATGTACGTCTACGTCCCCGACCGGGTCGCGGCCAAGCCGGCGCTGCTGGTGCTGGTGCACTACTGCGGCGGCTCGGCGAGCTCGATCTTCGGCTGGAACGGCAAGGACTACGTCACCGCGGCCGACCGCTACGGGTACGTCATGGTCCTGCCGGAAGCCACTCGCAGCGAGAAGTGCTTCGACGTCTCGACGCCGAAGGCGCTGAAGCGCAACGGTGGCGGGGACTCGACCGGGATCATGTCCATGGTCGCCTGGGCCAAGTCCCGGTACAACGTCGATCCGGCGCGGGTCGTCGTCAGCGGGTTCTCCTCCGGGGCGATGATGACGAACGTGCTGGCCGCCCAGTACCCCGACGTGTTCGCGGCGGGTTCGGCGTTCTCCGGCGTGCCCGCCGGGTGCTTCGCGACGACGAACGGCTCGCTGTGGAACAGCACCTGCTCCGGCGGGCAGTCGATCAAGACCGCGCAGCAGTGGGGTGACACGGCCCGGGCGATGTACCCCGGCTACACCGGGCGCTACCCGCGGATGCAGCTGTGGCACGGCACCACCGACACGACGTTGTCGTACCCGAACTTCGGGGAAGAGCTCAAGCAGTGGACCAACCTGAACGGGTTGGGCCAGACCCCGGCGTTCACCGACCACCCGCAGTCCTCGTGGACGCGCACCCGGTACGGCAACACCGGCACACAGGCCACGGTGGAGGGCGTCAGCGTCGCCGGCGTCGGGCACCAGCTGCCGATGACCGGCCAGCTGGCGTACGCGATTTCGTTCCTCGGCCTCGACCACTGAGTGCTTGAACGCGGCGAGCGGCGGAGGCGGCACCCCCAGTGCTGCCTCCGCCGGTCTCAGCGGCAGAAGGAGACTTCCGGGTACCCGGGCCGGTCGAGGATCGGCTGAGGCGTGCCGCGCAGGTGCTGGTCGAAGAACGCGTTCACGTACGCGCGGGTGATCTCACTCGCCCGCGCCGCCGCGTTCGGGCCGCCGATGGGGACGCCGAACTCCTCGGCCAGCAGCCCGACGTCGGTGAAGGACGCGTGCTGCGTGCCCGCCACCTCGATCCACCGCTTCCACCCGGTCATCTGCGCGTAGTCCCGCTCCCACGGCACGTTCCCCGGCGCGCACTTCGGCACCTGCTCGTGGTTGACGAACAGGAACGGCCGCGCCAGCCCGGGTGCGGTGAGCGGGAGTTCGGTCGTCCCGTCGATGTCGATCCCGGCCTTGATCCGGTGGTCGGCGACCATCGCGGGGATGGTGCTCGCGCCGCCCATGGAGTGCCCGGCCATCCCGATCCGCGCCGGGTCGATCAGGCCCGGCCGGGAGCGGAGCAGCGAGTCCAGTACGAACGAGACGTCGGCGGCCCGGCCCCGTTCCAGCTTCTGCCAGAACGCGGTGTCGTGCGGGATTTCGCAGGACGCGCACCCGGCGAAGTGCCCGTCCGGGAAGCTCTGGCCGGTGCTCTCGTGGGTGTGGCCGATCAGCGCGACCGCGTACCCGTGGCTGGCCAGGTCTTCGGCCAGGGTGCTGAGCGTGGCGCGGGGTTTGGTGTAGCCCGGCGACAGCACGACCAGCGGCAGCCCGTGCCCGGCGGGCCGGGCGTCGGCCACCGAGTTGGTCACCATTGTCGTGAGCAGGTCCGCGGGCACGTCGAGGCCGCTGCCCTGCAGCAGCGCCGCCGACTCCGCCGCGGTCAGGTACTGCGTCTTCGGGCCCTTCGCCGAAGCGGCCGGGTAGAAGAGCGAGACCATCAGTTCCCGGTAGGGGACCGACGGCACCCACGGGTCGGGGCGCGAAGTGTCCTTCAGGTACACGGCCGTGCTGCCCACCGGCCGGTCGCCGGTCGGGGCGGGCAGGTACGGCGTCGACGTCCGGGCGAAGGCCACTTCCGGGTACCGGCCGGACGGCTGGTCCAGCAGCGGCTGCGGCCGGCCGCGCAGGTGCTGGTCGAAGAACGCCCGGACGTACGCCGCCGTGATGGCCTGACCGCGTACCGCCGGCGTGGTCGCGCCGAAGTCGAGGCCCAGCTGCTCGCCCACCAGGCCGATGTCGGTGAACGACGGGTGCACCACGCCGGCCACGGTGAGCCAGCGCTTCCAGCCCTTCAGCTGCTTCCAGTCGTCGTCCCAGGTAGCGGATTCGACGCCGGTGCCGGGGGCGTAGAGGCTCTGGCGGCCGAAGAACAGGAACGGCCGGTCGAGGCCCGGGGCGAGCAGCGGATCGTTCTGCGTGCCGTCGATGTCGATCCCGGCCTTGATCCGGGGATCGGTCACCATCGCGTTGACCGTGCTCGTGCCGCCGACGGAGTGCCCGGCCATCCCGATCCGGGAGCCGTCGAGCAGCGACGCCCACTTCGAGTGCGCCAGCGAGTCCAGGACGAACGACACGTCCTTCGCCCGGCCGCGCTGCAGCTTCTGCCAGAACTCGGGGCTGTAGTTGCCGCAGGCCGCGCAGCCGGTGACCCGGCCGTCCGGGAAGGTGGTGGCCACGTTCTCGTAGGTGTGGTCGACCAGCACGACCAGGTAGCCGTGGCTGGCCAGGTCTTCCGACAGCGAGGTCAGCTCGGCGCGGGGCCGCTTGAAGCCGGGGGACAGGACGACGGCCGGCAGCTCGCGCCCGGCCGGCTTCGCGTCGACGACGGCGTCGGTGTGCACCGTCGTCAGCACCGACGGCGGGATGCCCTCGATGCCGGCTTCGTCGAAGACGGCCTTCGCCTCGGCCTCGGACATGAACTGCTTCTTCGGCCCGGATGCGGAAGCCGCCGGGTAGAAGAGGGAAACCATCAGTTCGCGGTAGGGGACCGACGGCACCCACGGGTCGGGTCGCGAAGCGTCCTTCAGGTGCAGGGCGGTGGTGCCGACCGGCCGGTCGCCGGTCGGTTTCGCCAGCGTGAGGGCCGGGTCCGCCGACGCGGACGGCGACGTCAGCGCGAGGGTGAGGGCGGTGCTGACCATAAGGCTCTTGATTCTCATCCGATGAAGGTCACTTCCGGGTAAGCGGGCGAGGGCGCGGCGAGCAGTGGTTGCGGGCGGCAGCGCAGGTGCTGGTCGAAGAAAGCGCTTACGTAGGTCCGGGTGACGGCCAGCGCGCGGTAGGGGTCGATCGAGTCGCCGATGTCGACGCCCAGCTGCTCGGCGAGCACGCCGAGGTCGGTGAACGACGAGTGGACCGTGCCGGAGACCATGATCCAGCGCTTCCAGCCGGTCAGGTGCGTCCAGTCCGTCTCCCAGTCGTCGTACGGGCCCTGCGTGCCGGGGACGTAGCCCTCCGTGCGGCCGACGAACAGGAACGGCCGGGACAGCCCGGACGCCGGGATCGGGACGTGGACGCTGCCGTCGAGGTCGGCGCCGGCGCGGATCCGGGGTCGGCGAGCATCGCCTGGGTGGTGATCGCGCCGCCCGCGGAGTGCCCGGTCATGCCGATCCGCTGCGGGTCGATCAGCGCGCCCAGCTTCGAGCGCAGCAGCTGGTCGAGCACGAACGACGTGTCCTTCGACCGGACCTGCGCGAACTTCTCCCAGAACCCGTCCTGCTCGTCGAAGGCACAGGCGACGCAGCCGGTGACGTGCCCGTCGGGGAACGTCGTGGCGCGGTTTTCGTAGGTGTGGTCGATCGCCGCGACGGCGTACCCGCGGCTGGCCAGCTCCTCGGCCAGCGCGGTGAGCGTCACCCGCGGCTGCGTCCAGCCCGGCGACAGCACGACCAGCGGCAGGCTGTGCCACCGCCCGGCCGGCTTCGCGTCGGCGACGGCGTTGGTCCGGACCCTGCTGAGGATGTCCAGGGGCAGGCCCGGGATGTTCTCCCGCTCGAGGTTGCGTTCCGACTCGAGCGGGGTCATGTACGGCTTCTTCGGCCCGTGGGCCGTGGTCGCCGGGTAGAAGACGGAGACCATCAGCTCCCGGTAGGGCACCGACGGCACCCACGGGTCAGGCCGCGAGGTGTCCTTCAAGGACAGTGTGGTGACACCGACGGGCGAGTGGCCGGTCGGGGCGGGCAGGTAGGGCGTCGGCGCCGCCGAGGCGGGCGACGCGGACAGCGTGAGTGTGAGTGCGGCGGCTACCGCGAGAGCGCGCATGATTCCCCCAGTCGGAATCGTCAGGACAGGTGGCGGAGACGGCGGAAGCAGAACCAGGTCAGCAGGGCGGTCAGGGCGAGGTAGAGCGCGAGTTCGAGCCACTGCAGCGGCCAGAACCGGGAACCGGGCTGGTAGGTGACCCGCTGCTGGTAGCCGTGGGTGCCCAGCTGGGCCAGGCACTGGTCCATGGAGCCGCGGGGCGGCGGGCCCTCGCCCGGCCGCGGGGCGCACGTCTGGATGAAGTCCGGCAGCGGATCGGCCACGTTCCCGGCCGGGTCCAGGGTTTCGTTCGCCAGCTCCCAGGAGCCGGCCGGCTTCCGCACCCCGATCTCCAGGATCCCGTGGGTGTCGTCGCCGCTGATGTTCGTGATGTTGTCCCCGGTGATCGCGACCGTCTCGGTCTGCGGCGGCAGCAGGTACGGCCGCACGAACGCCGGCACCAGCAGCAGCACGGCGGCGAGCGTGACGAGCGTGACGGCCATGGCGGCCACAGTCCGCTTCAGCAGCATCCCGACCGCGACGCCGAGCGCGAGCGCGAAGGCCGCGTAGCCGATCGGGACGATCCCGCGGGCACCGAACACCACCGGCGCGATGCGCGACAGCATGCCGCGGTCGGTTTGCTGCGCGGAGAGCGCGTCGATCGGGCTCGCCCACCACGAAACCGCCACGCCCAGCAACGCGGCGGCGAGCATCGCGGCGAGCAGGCCGAAGCCGAGCTTGGTGGTGAGCCACCGCTTGCGCGTGACGGTCTGGTTCCACACCAGGCTGTGCGTGCCGCTCTCCAGCTCGCGGGTGATCATCGGGACACCCCAGAAGACGCCGATCACCGCGGGCAGCAGGTACAGCGCCAGGATGGTCCCGCCGAAGAGGACGTCCTCGTCGGAGAAGTCCGTGCGCCCCACCAGGTCGGGTCCGGTGATCGCGAGCACGACGGCGATCGCGATCAGGCCCGCCAGCACGGACAGCGCGGGCAGGCGGAACTGGCGCCAGGTCAGCCAGGTCATCGGAGGACCTCCAGGGCGGGGCGGGCGGCGGTGGGGTTGCTCATGTATTCGAGGACCAGGTCTTCGAGGCCGAGCTGCCCGACCGTCCAACCGGGGTCGAGGATCGGGGCCTCGGTGCGGACGAGCACGGTGGTCTGGCGGTCGGTGTGCTTCGCGGAGACGACGTGCTGGTCCGCCGGCAGCGTGTCGAGGTCGCGGCGCGGCCCGGAAAGCCGGTGGTGCGTGGCGAGCAGCGTCTCCACCTCGCCGATCACCCGGACCTGCGAGGCCACCAGCACGACGAGGTGGTCGCAGACCCGTTCGAGGTCGTTGACCAGGTGCGAGGACATGATGACCGACAACCCGTGCTCGGCGACGGCTTCCATGAGGTCCTGCAGGAACTCGCGGCGGGCCAACGGGTCCAGCGCGGCGACCGGCTCGTCGAGCAGCAGCAGTTCGGGGCGCTTGGCGATGCCGAGCGTGAGCGCCAGCTGGGCGCGCTGGCCGCCGGAGAGCTTGCCGGCGTGCTGCCCGGGGTCCAGCCCGAGCCGTTCGATCCGCTTCTCCGCGAGCGAGACGTCCCAGCCGGGGTTGAGGTGGGCGCCGAGCCGCAGGTGCTCCTCGATGGACAGTCCACTGTAGACGGGCGTGTTCTGGGCGACATACCCGACCTTGGCCAGCTGCTCCGGGCCGCTGCCGGGCACCCCGCCGCACACCTCGATGGTGCCGGTCGTCGGCTCCAGCATGCCGGCCGCGATGTTCAGCAAGGTCGACTTGCCGGCGCCGTTCGGGCCGACGAGCCCGGTGACGTGGCCGGCCTCGATCTCGAGCGTGCAGCCGGTAAGCGCTTGCTTGCGCTGGTACTTCTTGCCCAGTCCCTGGGCGCGCAGGACGGTCACGCTATTCCCTCTCTGGCGGAGTCGCGAAACGTGGACATCAGCAGGGCCTCGATGCTCTCTTCGTCGAGGCCGGCCTTGCGGGCCTTCCCCAGCCAGCGGCGCAGGTCCTGCCGCAACGGCCCGAGCACGGCGAACGAGGCGCCGTTCAGGCTCCCGGTGACGAAGGTGCCGACGCCGGGACGGGCCGACACCAGGCCGTCGTGCTCCAGTTCGCGGTAGGCCTTCAGCACGGTGTTCGGGTTGATCGCGAGGCTCGCGACCACGTCCTTGACCTTCGGGAGCTGGTCTCCCTCGGACAGCAGGCCGAGGCGCAGCGCGTGCCGCACCTGCTGGACCAGCTGCTGGTACGGCGACAGGCCGGACCTCGTGTCCAGGTGGAACTCGATCATCGGCAACTCCATTTATCTAGTTGCCTAGCACTATAGCTAAAGAGTGCCGCTCGAGCCAGTGATCTTTTTGCCGACCCGGCTGAACCTCGGTACCCCCTCGTCCGTCTGTGGTGGTGATCGTTTCCCCTCTCGAGAGGATTTCTTTCGTGCGTCGAATTTCTGGGGGAGGCATCGTGCGCGGCGTGGTCGTCGCGCTCGGTGTCTCGATGGCCGTCTCGGCGGGACCGGCGGTGGCGTCCGCCGCACCGGTGTCGATCGACAAGGTGCCCACACCGCAGCTGAGCTGGACCGACTGCGCCGACGGCTTCCAGTGCGGCAAGGCTTCCGTGCCGCTGGACTACGACCGCCCGTCCGGCGCGAAGATCGACCTCGCGCTCATCAAGCTGCCCGCCACCGATCCCGCGCACCGGATCGGTTCGCTGTTCGTCAACTTCGGCGGCCCCGGCGCGTCCGGCCTGCAGCGGCTGCGGGAGCGCGGCAAGTGGCCGTGGCTGTTCTCCGACGACCTGCGCGCGCGGTTCGACCTGGTCTCGTGGGACCCGCGCGGGATCGCCGACAGCACGGCGGTCCGGTGCTTCGACACCGAGGCCGAGCAGCAGGACTTCTTCGGCTCGTTCCCGGAAATGCCGGGCGACCCGAGCGGCAACGCGGCCTTCTACGCCAAGTCGAAGGAGCTCGCCGACCGCTGCTCGGCGAAGGCGGGCCCGATCCTCGAGCACGTCTCGACCGCCAACACGGCCCGTGACCTGGAGCTGCTGCGCCGCGCGGTCGGCGACCCGAAGCTGAACTACCACGGCATTTCCTACGGGACGCAGCTCGGGGCGACTTACGCGAACCTGTTCCCGAACCGGATCCGGGCCATGGTGTTCGACGGCACCATGGACTTCGCCGGCAACTCGACCGGCCAGAACGGCAACGGCAAGAGCGTTCCGCTCGACACCCGGCAGGACGTCGCGACCGGCATCGCGCAGACCTTCGAGCAGTTCCTGCGGCTGTGCACGGAAGCCGGCCCGAAGTGCGCGTTCTCCTCGGGTGACCCGAAGGCGAAGTGGGCGGCGCTGACCGCGCGCGCCAAGCAGGCTCCCATCGTCAGCGACGGCGAGACCTGGACGTACTCGGGCATCGTCAATGCGGCCGCCGACCTGTCCGACTCACGGGGCTGGCCGGACATCGCCGCGTTGCTGCAGCGGCTTTACGACGCTCCGGCCACGCCGGCCCGGCGCACCGCGGCTGTCAAGGGCGAGCAGTACGTTTCGAACCGGACCGAAGCGTTCAACGCCATCCAGTGCTCCGACAGCGACGTGCCGGCCGACCCGGCGGTCTACAGCCGGTACGCCGAGTCGGAAGACCAGCGCGTCCCGTACTTCGGGCGGATCGCGGTGCTGGACATGATGAGCTGCGCGTTCTGGAAGGCGAAGGACACCGACCGCTACACCGGCCCGTGGAACCGCCCGACGTCGGCGGAGATCCTCGTGCTGAACAACCGCTACGACCCGTCCACCCCTCTGCACGGCGCCCGCGACGGCGCCGCGGAACTGGCGCGGGCGCGCGTGTTCGTGACCGAGGGCTACGGCCACTCCTCGATGTACGTGCCGAGCACGTGCACCGAGAAGGTCAAGCGGGACTACCTGATCTCGGGGACCTTCCCCGCGGCGGGCAAGACCTGCGCGATCGACGCCAGCCCGTTCGCGGGCTGAGCTTCCTCGCGGCGGGCCGTACCGGCAGCGGTGCGGCCCGCCGCCACGAAGGCGTCTCGTGGGTGCTGCACCGAGGCGAGGCTGAGGATGTCGCGGCCGAACAGCGCCTGCGTCAGCCAGATCGCGAGCACCCGGATCTTGCGTTCCCAGGTGGGCACGGCGAGCACGTGGTAGCCGCGGTGCATGAGCCAGGCCGGGAGTCCTTTGAGGACGATCCGCCGGTACTGGAAGATCCCGCGGCCCAGGCCGAGCGTCGCGATCGCGCCGAGGCTGTGGTGCACGTACGGCTTCGGGTCCCGGCCGCGCAGCGTCGCGATGATGTTGCGGGCCAGCAGCTTTCCCTGCCGGTAGGCGTGCTGCGCGTTGGGCACGGTCCGCGCGCCCGGGACCGGCGAGGCCAGGTCGGGCACCGCGGCGTCGTCCCCGGCCGCCCAGGCGTCGGCCACGCCCTCGATCCGCAGGTCCGGCCGCACGAGGAGGTAGCCGCGCTCGTCGACGGGAAGGTCGGTGTGCCGGCCGACGACCGGGTTGGCGCCGTTGCCGGCGGTCCAGACGATCAGCTCCGAGTCGAACTCCTCGCCGGTCGAGAGCGTCACGTGGCCGTGCTCCGCCGACGTCACCAGGGTGTCCAGGTGGACGCGGCCGCCGCGGCGTTCCAGCTCCCGTACGACCCAGCGCCCCGGCCGGTCGGTGACCTCGGGCAGGATGCGGCCCGACGCCTCGACGAGGTGGAAGCGCAGTTCGTCGCGGTGCAGTTCGGGGTAGCGCTTGAGCAACGCGGTCGCGAGCGACAGCAGCTCGCCGAAGCCCTCGACGCCCGAGAAGCCACCACCGACGAAGGTGACGGTGAGCAGCTTCCGCCGCTGCGGCCCGGCCGGCAGCGCGGCGGCCCGGTCGAAGGCGGTGAGCAGCCGGTCCCGGATGGCGACGGCCTCTTCGACGTGCTTGAGGCCGATGGCCTGGTCGGCGATGCCCGGCACGGGCAGGGTGCGCGTGACGGCCCCGGCGGTCACGACGATGGTGTCGTAGCCCAGTTCGCGGGGATCGCCGTCGGCCGGCTGCACGGTGACGGCGTGGTGGGCGTGGTCGATGGCGGTCACCTTCCCGGCGACGAGCCGGGTGCGCTTCAGGTGCCGCCGCAGCGACACGGCGGCGTGCCGCGCCTCGACCGAGCCGGCCACGACCTCGGGCAGGAACGGCTGGTAGGTGAGGTAGGGCCGCGGGTCGACGAGGGTGACCTCGGCCTCCCCGCGCCGCAGCTTCTTCTCGAGCTTCCAGGCGGCGTAGAACCCGGCGTAACCACCGCCGACGATCAGGATCCGGCGCATTTCGTCCTCTTTTCTCGCTTCACCCCCTGGACGAGCCGGCGGACGCCGGTGTGACCGCGATCCGCGTCACAGCGAGGACGCGCACCCGGCTTTCGGGCAGAATCGCGGGATGACGCACACCGTCCGGCCGCTCGACGCCTCGACGTGGGCGGCGTTCGCGGAACTCGTCGAGCGCAACAACGGCATCTTCGGCGGCTGCTGGTGCCTGGGGTTCCACCCGGAACGGGCCCAGCGGGGGCCGGTGCGCCGCACGCTCAAGGAGGAGCGCGTCCGGACCGGCGGGGCGCACGCCGCGCTCGTGTTCGACGGCGACGGCGTCGCGCAGGGGTGGTGCCAGTACGGCAGTCCCGAAGAGCTGCCCGGCATCAAGCACCGGCGGGCCTACGACCAGGACGCGCCGCGGCGGCCGGACTGGCGGATCACCTGCGTCTTCGTCGACAAGAAGCACCGGGGCCGCGGGGTCGCGCGCACGGCGGTGGCCGGGGCGCTCGACCTGATCGCGCGGGCCGGCGGCGGGCTCGTCGAGGCCGTCTCCGAAGCGACCGCCGGCCGGGACGCGCCGGGGCGGTTCCTGTTCACCGGCACGGTGGAGCTCTTCGAGGAACTCGGGTTCGCCCGCGGACGGCAGCTCGGCACGCACGCGTGGCTCGTGAGCCGGGTGGTGCAGGCGTGACCGGGCGGCACGACGGCGACACGTGGGACCTGGCGTCGAGCGTCGGCGCGACCGCCACGATGGCCGCGGCGGCGCGGGCGATGGCGACCCGCGCGGACCCGGCGCTGATCGACGACCGGTTCGCCGAACCGCTCGTCCGGGCGGTCGGCGTCGACCTGCTCACCCGGCTGGCGAGCGGCGAAGCGGCGCCCGGCGAGCTGGTCGCGCCGGTGTGGATCGACGTGGCGAAGGTGCGGACGAAGTTCTACGACGAGTTCTTCCGCGAGGCCGGCCTCACGCAGGCCGTGATCCTGGCCTCGGGGCTGGATTCGCGCGCGTACCGGCTGCCGTGGCCGGCCGGGACCGTCGTGTACGAGATCGACCGGCCGGAGGTCCTCGAGTTCAAGACCCGCACCCTGGCCGGCCTGGGCGCCGAGCCGACCGCCGACCGGCGGGTGGTGCCGGCCGACCTGCGCGAGGACTGGCCCGCGGCGCTGCGCGCGGCCGGCTTCGACCCGGCGCGGCCGACCGCGTGGAGCGCCGAAGGCCTGCTGGGGTACCTGCCGCCGGAGGCGCAGGACCGGCTGCTGGACACGATCACCGGGCTCAGCGCGCCGGGCAGCCGCGTCGCGACGGAGAACCGGCCCAACCCGCGGCCGGGTGACGAGGCCGGGACGAAGGCGGGCCTGGACCGGATTTCCGGGCGCTGGCGCGAGCAGGGCTTCGACACGGACATGGCGAGGCTGCGCTATTTCGGTGAACGCAACGAAGCCGAGCCCTACCTGGCCGCGCGCGGCTGGGTGCTGACCGGGAACACCGTCCGCGAGCTGCTCGCCGAGCACGGCCTCGCGCTCCTCGGCGACGACGACCTGCGCACGGGCGACGTCCGGTACGTCCGCGGCGTCCTCCCCCGGACGTGGTCCCCGGCTTGACAGCGAGCCGTCGCATCTCGCAGTATGCGAACAAGTGTTCGATGATTCGCCGGCAGGGTTTCCGGTACGAGTACGTGGTGCTGGAGGTGAGCGGCGGTGGCGGAAGCGCTCACGGCCATTCCTGGGGTCCGCACGGCGGCGGAGCTGAGCAAGCCGACGCTCACGGTGCTGCCGGAGCTGGCGGCTCTCCTCCCCGGTGGAGGGCTGCGGCGCGGCAGCACGATTTCGGTGCGCGGAGCGACATCCCTGGTCCTGGCGCTGCTGGCGGCGGCCACCCGCGACGGCTCCTGGGCGGCGGTGACGGGCCTCCCGGAACTGGGCCTGGCGGCGGCCGCCGAGCTCGGCGTCGACTTGGACCGCATCGCCCTGGTGCCGGAGCCGGGCGCGGAGCTGGTGGCGGTGGTATCGGCGCTGGTGGACGGCTTCGACGTGGTGGTCCTCGGCCGGTCGGCGACGGTCCAGCCGCAGACGGCACGCAAGCTGGCGGGCCGGGTCCGCAACCGCGGGACGGTCCTCCTGACGGCGGGAGCGTGGCCGGGAGCGGACGTGGAGCTGAAGGTCTCGGGCCGCCGCTGGCACGGCCTCACCCAGGACGGCCACGGTCACTTGAGCGCCCGCAACGTGGTGGCCACAAGCCGAGGCCGTGGAGCGGCGGCCCGCCCGTCGTCGGTGGGGTTGGTGCTGCCGGGCCCGGAAGGAGCTCTGGCGGGGAGCCCCTCGCCGGGGCGCCGGCTGGTCGAGGTGGCCGGGTGAGGTGCCCCCGGCCGAGACGGGCTGCGCCGAGGCGGGCTGCGCCGAGACGGGCTGCGCCGAGACGGGCTCGGCTGAGGCGGGCTCGGCTGAGGCGGGCTCGGCTGAGGCGGGCTCGGCTGAGGCGGGCTCGGCTGAGGCGGTGGTTCCGGGCCGGCCGAGGCACGGGATGACAACCCGAGTTCCGCCCCGAGTCACGCGAGTTCCGCTTCCGATCACGCGAGTTCCGCCCTCGATCACGCGAGTTCCGGCTCGGAGCACGTGGGTTTCGGCTTGGGGCATGTGGGTTTCGGCCCCAGCCGCGCGAGTCCCGGTTCCGATCCTGCAGGTTGCGGCTGGGATCACGCGAGTTCGGCTTCCGATCACGCGAGTTCCGGCTCGGAGCACGTGGGTTTCGCGTTGGGGCATGCGGGTTTCGGCCCCAGTCACGCGAGTCCTGCTTCCGGTCCCGCGGGTTGCGGCTGGGATCACGCGAGTTCGGCTTCCGATCACGCGAGTTCCGGCTCGGAGCACGTGGGTTTCGGCTTGGGGCAGGCGGGTTCCGGCCCCAGTCACGCGAGTCCCGGCTCGAGCCACGCGGGTTTCGGCCTGGCGCAAGCGGGTTCCGCCCCAAACCACGCGAGGTGCGGTCGCGCGCATCGGCGTCGGCGCTGTGCCGCACCCGTCCGGGCGCGTTTTCCCCATCGTGACCGAACCCCGGCGGCAGGAGCAGGCCGCCGGATGAGCGATGCGCCACGGTTGCTCGTGCTGTGGTGTCCGGACTGGCCCGTCGTCGCCGCCGGGGCCGCTGCCGGGTCGCCGCCCACCTTGCCCGCCGCCGTTTTCTCCGCCAATCGCGTCGTGGCCTGCTCCGCTTCCGCGCGGCAGCACGGCGTCGGGCGCGGGATGCGGCGGCGGGACGCCCAGTCGCGGTGTCCGGAACTCGTTGTGCACCAGCACGATCCCGATCGCGATGCCCGGCTGTTCGAACCCGTCGCCGCCGCCGTCGAAGCGCAGGCCGTCGGGGTGGAAGTCGTGCGGCCGGGGCTGGTTGCCGTGCCCGTCGACGGTGCTGCCGGGTACTTCGGCGGCGAGGCCGCCCTGGTCGAGCTGCTCATCGACGAAGTCGCCGCGCGGGCCGGGGTCGAATGCCAGGTCGGGGTCGCGGACGGGCTGTTCGCCGCCACCCTCGCCGCCCGGCGGTCCGCGCTCGTTGCGCGTGGCCGGACGAAAGAGTTCCTCGCGCCGCTCTCGATCGCCGAGCTGAACCAGCCCGGTGAGGACCGCGGCGAGCTCGTCGACCTGCTCAAACGGCTCGGGTTGCGTACCCTCGGCGCGTTCGCCGCGCTGGCCGAACGGGACGTCGCCGGCCGGTTCCCCAAAGACGCCATCGTCGCCCACCGGCTCGCCCGCGGCCTCTCCGAACGCCCGCCGCTGCGGCGCGCCCTGCCGCCGGACCTCGCCGTCACCGAAATCTTCGACGAACCGTTGCACCGGGTCGACGAAGCCGCCTTCGTCGCGAAGACCCTCGGCGAACGCTTCTTCGCCGGGCTTGCGAACCACGGTTTCGCGTGTACGCGCCTGGCGATCGTCGCCGTCACCGAAGCCGGCGAAGAGCGCGTACGCGTCTGGCGCTGCGCCGAACCCCTCACCGCCCGCGCGACCGCCGACCGCGTGCGGTGGCAGTGCGAAGGCTGGCTCACCGCGCGGGACCGGCCGACCGCCGGCATCGTCCGGCTGCGCCTCGACCCCGAGGAGGTCGTCGGCGGCCAGGCACTGCAGTTTCAGCTCGGTTCGGTGGGCCGCGACGCCGACGCCGCCGAACGCGCCGGCCGCGCCCTGGTCCGCATCCAGGGCCTGCTGGGCCCGGACGCGGTCGTCACCCCGCTGCTGGACGGCGGCCGCGGCCCGGGCGAACGCGTCCGGCTCATCCCGTGGGGCGAGCCGCGCCGCCCGCTGGCCGAGGACCGCCCCTGGCCGGGACGGCTGCCCGCACCTTCGCCGACGGTCATCCCGCCGCGCCCGGTGCCGGCCGAGGTGCTCGACGCGGTCGGCGACGTCGTCCGCTGCACCACCCGCGGCGAACTCGGCTACCCGCCATCAACGGTCGCCGTCGACGGGGGACCGCCCCGCCGCGTCATCGGCTCGGCCGGCCCCTGGGTGGTCCACCCGGTCCTCCCGGGCCGCCGAGGCGAGCGGCCCCTGGCCCGCGTCCAGGTGGTCCTGGAAGGCGACACGACAGAGGACGGCGACATCGCCCTGCTGCTCAGCGCCACGATCGGCGAGAATCCACAGTGGACGGTCGAGGGCTGCTACGACTAGCGACGCCGGCCGCCTGCCGCAGTTCGGGTAGGTCGATCGCGGGGCCGGCGCCAGTGCCAGCCGACCGCTGCGGCCACGGCGCTCGGCGAGCCGGGTAGTCCCGCGGGGCCGGGGTCGCGCCTGCCGCAGCGTGGCCGCCAAGTCCACGCCGAACGCCGGCGTCAGCCGCCCGTCCCGAGCAACGTGGCCTCCACCGCCTCCGCCCGCTCCGGCAAACCGACCGCCCGCCACAGCTCCGCCGCCAACCCCAGATGACGCCGGGCCGCGGCCTGGTCTCCCAGCTCCCTCTCGAGCTCGCCCAGCTGCTGCCAGCACGCCGCCTCGTTGCTGCGGTCGCCGTTGGCGCGGAACACGTGTGCCGCGCGTTGGAGGGCCGACTCCGCCCTTGCCCGGTCGCCCAGTTCCGCGTGGATGGCTCCGAGCCGCTGGTCGGTGTACGCGCCGCAGCGCTCGTCGCTGATTTCGCTGAAGATCGTCAACGCTTCGGTGAGGTTGCGCAGCGCCGCCGGGGTGTCGCCCGTCTCCAGGTGGTAGCGGCTGAGGGTGCGGAGGATCACCGCCTGGCGGTGGCGGTCTCCGAGGCGGCGGGCGATCCTCAAGCCCTCCTCGATCCACGGGCCCGCGTCACCGGCTCCCTGCTCGAAGCCGATGATGCCGATGGCCGTCCGGAGCTGGGCCTCCGCCTGGCCGTGTCCGGCGGCCACCACGTGCTCCAGCGCCTCCCGGTCGACGGCCAGCGCCGCGTCGAGTTCGCCTCGGACGCGGTGGACCGTGCCCAGGCTCGCCAGCGCGAGGCCTTCGCCGCGCCGGTCGCCGATCGACTGGTACAGCTTCACGCACCGGTGCAGGTCGTTGCGGGCTTCGGCCATCTCGTCCAGGTAGATGTGCACCTGGCCCAGCCCCTGCAGCAACGCCGCCTCGCCGTGGGTGTTGCCGGCCGCGGCGGTGGCGTCCAGCGCGATCCGGTGGCTGCGGTTCCAGTCCTGGTACAGGCTGCGGTGGTCGTAGTACGGCACCGCGGCGACCGCCAGTTCCCAGGCCGCCTCGTCCAGGCCCCAGTCCGCCGCGAGTTCGATCGCCCGCAGCAGCGTCCCGCGCTCGGCGTCGAACCAGGTGATGGGGTCGACGACCACGTGGTCCGGGGTCCAGCGCGGCGAGCGGCCCGGGGTCGGCCGGAAGAGGCTGGGGTAGCACAGGTCGCGGGCCTGCTCGGCGAGGGCGAGCCACGCGGCGAGGACCCGCTCCACCGCCGCCCGGCGGTCCTCGAACGAGTAGTGCTCCTGCGCGCCTTCCGACGCGTACGCGCGCAACAGGTCGTGCAGCCGGTACCTCGGCTGGCCGGCGCGGTCGGTCGTCACCAGGCGCACGAGGTAGGCGTCGACCAGCGCGTCCAGCACGTCGTCCGGGACGGGCCGGCCCAGCAGCGGGCCGATCACCCACGCCGGCAGCGTCTCCGCGCCCAGCAGCCCCAGCAGCCGGAACGCCCGGACGGCGTCCTCGGGAAGCAGCCGCAGGCTCAGGTCGAAGTTGGCCCGCACGTCGAGGTCGCCGACCCGCAGCTCGCGCAGCCGCCGGGATTCGTCCGCCAGGCGGTCGCGCAGCACCTGCAGGGTCCACGCCCGCCGGCTCGCGAGCTTCGCCCCGGTGATCCGGATGGCCAGCGGGAGCCGGCCGCACAGCCGGACGATCTCCTCGGCCTGCTCCGGTTCCCGCTCGACGCGCTCCGCCCCGGCGATGCGGGCGAAGAGGGCGAGGGCGTCTTCGGTGGGCAGCACGTCCAGCTCGACGTGCTCGGCGCCGGCCAGGTCCGCCAGCCGGTGCCGGCTGGTGACGACCACCGCGCAGCCCCCGGACGGCGGCAGCAGCGGCCGCACCTGCTGGGCGCCGGCGGCGTCGTCGAGCAGCACCAGCATCCGGCGATCGGCCAGCCGCGACCGGTAGAGGGCGGCCCGTTCGTGCAGGCCGGGCGGCATGACCGCGTCCGTGACGCCGAGCGCGCGCAGCAGTTCGGCCAGCAGCACCGCCGGGTCGCGCGGGACCGCGGAGGTGCCGGCGAGGTCGAGGTAGAGCTGGCCGTCGGGGAACTCGTCGCGGGCGTCGTGGAGCGCGCGCACGGCGAGCGCCGACTTCCCGGTCCCCGGCGCGCCGGCGACGACCACCACCCGGCGCCCGGCCAGCAGGTCCATCAGCTCGCCCAGCGGCCCGGCCCGGCCGGTGAAGTCCGGGATGTCGGCGGGCAGCTGGGCGACCGGGCGTGGCCGCGCACGGGTGACCAGGTCGAGCGTGGGGTCGGCACGCAGGATCCGGGCGTGTACGCGCTGCAGGCCGGGCCCGGGGTTGGCGCCGAGCTCCTCGGCCAGCAGCCGCCGGATGTCGTCGAACACGGCGAGCGCGTCGCCTTGGCGGCCGCTGCGGTAGAGCGCGAGCATCAGCAGCTCCCGCGCGCGTTCGCGGTACGGGTGCTCGCCGGTCAGCCGGGACAGCTCGGGGATGGCCGGCGCGGGCTCCCCGCGCAGCAGGTCGAGCTCGGCGAGGTCTTCCAGCGCGCCGAGGCGGTACTCGTCGAGCCGGGCGCGTTCGGTGGCGGCCGCGGGCGTGTCGATGCCGCTGAAGGCGGGCCCGCGCCACAGCGTCATCGCCTCGGCCAGGTGCTGCCGGGCGGCGGTCAGGTCCCCGTCGCCGCGGGTTTCGCGCGCCCGGTCGAGCCCGGCCGCGAACCGGTCGCTGTCGAGCCGGCCGGGGGCCACCCGCAGCAGGTACCCGGTGCCGACGGTCTGCAGCGAGCCGTCGTCGAGCTCCAGCGACCGGCGCACGTCCCCGACGTACTTCTGGACGAGGTTGACCGCGCTCCGCGGCGGCTTCCCGCCCCAGGCACCCTCGATGATCTGCTCGCGGTCCACCCGCCGGTTCGCGTGCAGCAGCAGCACCCCGAGCACCCGGAGGCACTTGGCGGACCCCACCTCGACCGGGGCCGCACCGCGCCAGGCCGTGATCGGCCCGAGCACGCCGAATCGGACATCAGACACGCAAATCGCCCCCTCCCCACGGCGAGCGTACCTCCGACCGGCGACGTTCCGTAAGACTGCAGTGCGATTGCAGTGAACGCTGCCACGCTCCCGTCGCCGGTCGAATGCGGGCCGGCGAGGGGAGAACCACGATGGGAACCAGCACGACGGCCGGGTCCGTGTGCCGCGGCCGGCCTTGACCGCGAACCCCGCGCGCCGGCTCGCGGCGGTGCTGCTGAGCGCCGCGGCGGTCGTGGCGACCGCGCCGCCCGCCGGCGCGACGACGGCCCCGCGCGTGGTCCGCGAGGTCGTCACCACCGTCGAGTGGGCGGCCGTCGACGTCGTCGACGCCGGGTTGCAGCATCGGCGGCTGATGGTGCGGCTGACCCGGGCGTTCACGGTCGACCGGGTGCTGTGACCGACGCGACTCCGGTCCGTCCACAGTTGACACCGGCCGCGCGCCCGGCGCAGGATCGGACCACAGTGGTCGATCGTGTGTTCGAACAGTAGTCGCTGGCTTCCCCACAGCGAAATCGGTGGGAGCCCGCTTTGGCGTTCAACAATCCGCGTGTGCCGTGGTCCGAAGTGGAGCGGATCGCCTCCGGGCGGCCGCCCGTTCCCGGGGACGGCAACGACGCCCCCGCGTGGTCGCGCAAACGGGAGGGCTACGCGGGCGCGCCACCCGATCTCGTGGACCGGCGTGGCCGGGACGACGGCGGCGACCGGATCCGGGCGCCCTACGCCGAGCTGCACGTCCACTCCAACTTCAGCTTCCTCGACGGCGCCTCGCACCCCGAGACGCTCGTCGAGGAGGCCGCGCGGCTCGAGCTCGACGCGCTCGTCCTGACCGACCACGACGGCCTGTACGGCGCCGTCCGGTTCAACGACGCCGCGCGGGAGCTCGGGGTGCGGGTCGGGTTCGGGGCCGAGCTCTCGCTCGGGCTGCCCGCGCCGCAGGGCGGGGTGCCCGATCCGGCCGGGTCGCACCTGCTCGTGCTCGCCCGGCAGCAGACCGGGTACCACCGGCTGTGCCGCGTCATCTCCCGCGCCCAGCTCGCCGGCGGGGAGAAGGGACGGCCCGTCTACGACTTCGACGAGCTCGCCGACGAGCTGGCCGGGCACGTCGTCGTCCTCACCGGCTGCCGCAAAGGAGCCGTCCGGCAGGCGCTCGCGCGGCAGGGCCCGGCCGCCGCGCGAGCCGAGCTGGCCCGGCTCGTGGACCGGTTCGGGCGGTCGCACGTCGCCGTCGAGCTGATCGACCACCGGCTGCCTGCCGACGAAGCCGCCAACGACCTGCTCGACGCGCTGGCCAAGGACCTCCGGCTGCCGACGGTGGTGTCCAACAACGTGCACTACGCCCGCCCGGAGGACGCCGTCGTGGCGGACGCGGTCGCCGCCGTCCGGGCCCGGCGGTCGGCCGAGGACCTCGACGGGTGGCGGCCGCCGTCGGGACAGGCGTTCCTGCGGTCCGGGATGGAGCAGCGGCGCCGCTTCGAGCGCCGCTACCCGGGCGCGGTCGGCCGCGCGGCCGTCCTGGGCGTCGAAGTGGCGTTCGACCTGCAGCTGGTCGCGCCGGACCTGCCGCCGTTCCCGGTCCCGGCCGGGCACGACGAGATGTCGTTCCTGACCGAGCTGACCTGGCGGGGCGCGCGGAAGCGCTACGGCCCGCGCGAGGAGAACCCGAAGGCCTACGCCCAGCTCGAGCACGAACTCGCCGTCATCGGCAAGCTCGGCTTCCCCGGCTACTTCCTCGTCGTCTGGGACATCGTCCGGTTCTGCCGGGAGGCGAACATCCTGTGCCAGGGCCGCGGATCGGCCGCGAACTCGGCGGTCTGCTACGCGCTGGAGATCTGCCACGCCGACCCGGTGCGGTGGAACCTGCTGTTCGAGCGGTTCCTCGCGCCGGAGCGGGACGGCCCGCCGGACATCGACGTCGACATCGAGTCCGGCCGCCGCGAGGAAGCCATCCAGTACGTCTACGAGAAACACGGGCGGTTCCACGCCGCGCAGGTCGCCAACGTCATCACCTACCGGGCGCCCTCGGCGATCCGCGACGCGGCGAAGGCGCTCGGCCACAGCCCCGGGCAGCAGGATGCCTACGGGAAACTCGTCGACCGCTGGGGCGGCGTCGCCGCGACCAGGCAACAGGCGGCCGGGTCGATCCCGGACGACGTCCTCGACCTGGCCGCGCGGATCGAGGACTTCCCGCGCCACCTCGGCATCCACTCCGGCGGCATGGTGCTTTCGAAGCAGCCGGTGTCCGAAGTGGTCCCGGTCGAGTGGGCGACCATGAAGGACCGCAGCATCCTGCAGTGGGACAAGGACGACTGCGCGACCGCCGGGCTGGTCAAGTTCGACCTGCTCGGCCTCGGCATGCTGTCCGCGCTGCACCACATGATAGACCTCGTCGCCGAGCACCACGGATCCACTGTGGACATCGGGAAGCTGGACCTCGCCGACCCGGCGGTCTACGACATGCTCTGCGCAGCCGACGCCGTCGGGGTGTTCCAGGTGGAATCCCGGGCCCAGCTGGCCACGCTGCCGCGGCTGCGGCCCCGGAAGTTCTACGACCTGGTCGTCGAGGTGGCGCTGATCCGGCCCGGCCCGATCCAGGGTGGTTCGGTGCACCCCTACATCCGCCGTCGCCGCGGCGACGAGGAGTGGGAACACGCGCACCCGCTGCTGGCCGCGTCACTGGACCGCACCCTCGGCGTGCCGTTGTTCCAGGAGCAGGTGATGCAGATGGCGGTCGACGTCGCCTCGTTCACCGCCGCCGAGGCCGACCAGCTGCGGCGGGCCATGGGCGCCAAGCGGTCCAGCGCCAAGATGAAGGCCCTGATGGCGCGGTTCTTCCGGGGCTGTGCGGCCAACGGCCTCGACCGCGAGCTGGCCACCCGGATCTTCGAGCAGATCCACGCCTTTTCCGGCTACGGTTTCCCCGAAGCGCACTCGATGTCGTTCGCGCTGCTCGTGTACGCGTCGGCGTGGTTCAAGCGCTACTACCCGGCCGCGTTCTGCGCCGGGTTGCTGCGCGCGCAGCCGATGGGCTTCTACAGCCCGCAATCGCTGGTCGCCGACGCCCGCCGCCACGGCGTGCGCGTCCGCGAGCCGGACATCAACGCGAGCCTCGCCGGCGCCACCCTGGAGCCGGACGCCGCCAGCACCGGCGGCGTCGCGCTCCGGCTCGGTCTCGCCGCGGTCCGCCACCTCGGCGAGGACGCGGCGACGCTGGTGGTCACCGAGCGGGAGGCGCACGGGCCGTACCCGAGCATCGGCGACCTGACCCGCCGGGTGCGGCTGAAGAGGAACGCCGTGGAGGCGCTGGCCACGGCCGGGGCGTTCAGCGGCTTCGGCGGCGACCGGCGCCAGGACCTGTGGGCGGCGGGCGCGGCGGCGGCGACCCGGCCGGGGCACCTGCCCGGCCTGGCCCCCGGCCTCGACGCACCGGCGCTGCCCGGCATGACCCGGCTGGAGGTGACGGCGGCCGACCTGTGGGCGACGAGCGTCTCCCCGGACAGCCACCCGGTGGAGTACCTGCGCGAGCTGCTGGACGAGCGCGGCGCGATCACGGTGGCCGAGCTCATGCGGACCGAAGACGGAACGCGCGTGTGGGTGGGCGGAGCGGTCACCCACCGCCAGCGCCCGGCGACGGCCGGCGGCATCACGTTCCTCAACCTCGAAGACGAGACCGGGATGGCCAACGTCCTGGTCTCGCCGGGCCTGTGGCGACGGCAGCTGCTCGTGGCCCGCACGAGCGCCGCATTGCTCGTCCGCGGCCAGGTCCAGGCGGCCGAAGGGGTGGTCACGCTGGTGGCCGACCGCATCGAAAACCTCGAGCTGGCGGTGCGAACCGGCCCCTCCCGCGACTTCCGGTGACTCGACGGGAACCCCAGGGCACGCAAGGGTCACCCGGCGAACCGGTGCAGGGCTTCGAGCACGGCCGGGGCGAGGGTGTCCTGGTGCCCGGCGTCGTGCAGGAGGTGGTCCACTCCGGACAGTGGCACCCGGCCCGGCCCGCCCGCGTGGGCGCGACGCAGCGCGGCGGTCAGGGCATCCGTTGTGGTGCAGGGGACCTGGACGTCGTCGGTGCCGCAGGTCAGCAGCACCCTGGTCCCCGGCCGCAGAGCCGCGGCGGTGTCCGGCGGGTAGACGGCGTCGTCGCTGTCCACGAACCGGCTGCTCGGGCCCTGGAAGGCCGTGAAGAGCTGGGCGACGGCGGGCGGCAGGCCGGTGGGGTCGACCGGCCGGTGTTCGCGCAGGGCGGTGACGGCGGCGTCGATCGCCGCGTCGATGGTGTTCCGCTGCTCCGGGGTGAGCTGGCCCTGGCGGGCCGCTTCGGCGACCTGGGCGTGCAATTGCAGCGCGACCAGGTCCAGCAGGCGGATCGCCTGCGGCTGCAGCAGTCCCACGCCGGCCGGGCGCGGGCGGGCGGTGCCGCCGAGCAGCAGCGCGGTCATCGCGCCCTCGCTGTGCCCGACGACCATCAGCGCGTGCGGGTCGGTCTCCGGCTGGTCGCGCAGCACCTGGTAGGCCGCCGTGGCCTGCCGGACGAACGCCGGGTAGTCGAGCGTTTCCGGGTGCTCGCGGTAGGCGCCGAGCCCGGTCCGGCCGGTGCCGTACTTGTCGAACCGCAGGGTGGCGACCCGGTCGTTGCCGAGCGCGGCGGCCACCTGCGCCAGGGTGTTCGGGGTCGCGTGGGGTGGCTGGTCGCCGTCGCGGTCGGTGGGGCCGCTGCCGGGCAGCAGCAGGGCGGCGCGCAGCCGCTGCCCGGGACGGTGGGCGGGAACGTGCAGGGTGCCGTACGTCGCCGTTCCCTCGACGGTGAAGACGACTTCGCGATCGACAGCGGGCACGAGACGTGGTGCCGCCTCGGCGGGGACGGCGGTCACGACGGCCAGCGTCAGCACGGCCGCGGCGAGGTGGGGAATCATCGGTCTACTTCCTCCGGGCCAGGGTGTTCTCGACCAGCGCGACGGTCTCGCGCGGGTCGTCGACCTGGAGGACCAGGCGGGCGTAGCGCTCGTCGGCGAGTTCGATCACGACGGCCTTCGACGCGTCCTTGACGTCCCAGAAGACCTTTTCGCCGTCGAGGTGGAACGTGCCCGCCGTGATCACGCCGGGCAGGTGGGCGCCCGGCGCGCGGATCCCCTTGGGGTCGGCGGCGATGCCCGGGTCCGCGGTCGCGCCGCGGACGTTGGCCAGCGGGATGGTGAGGCTGCTCTTGAAGGCCCAGAGCTTGTCGAGACCCTCGATCACGACCACGAGGTCGTCGCCGTCGATGTGCACCAGTGCCATGTCTTTTCCTTTGTCAGTCGAAATGTTGGGTGAGCGCGGCGCCGACCCCGTCGGGGTTGCCGCGCAAGAGGATGCCCAGCGCGGCCGCCGTGAGGGCGGCGGCCAGGACGGGGGACAGGCCGAGCGCGTCGGCGATCGCCTGGTCGATGGCGGCCAGCGCCGCGGCCACCTCGGTGGCCACCTCCTCGTCGGCCGGTGCCCGTTCGACGACCGCGAGCAGCAGCAGGCCGAGGTCGGCCGAGGTGACGAGCTGCAGCGCGGTCGCGGCGTCGGGTGCCGCGGCGAGCGCTTCGGTCAACGGGCGGACGTCGTCGGCGAGGTGGCGACGCAAGGCGACCAGGTAGAGGCCGCGCTTGCTGCCGAACGTCTTGTACAGGCTGTTGCGGTGCACGCCGAGGTGGGTCACGAGGTCGTCGACGGACACCCCGTCGTACGCGCGGCCACCGAACAACTTCACGGCGCTGTGCACCACTTCGTCCTCGTCGAACGCTCTCCGCCTGCCCATGCCAGGACCCTAGCCTTTTGAGGAACGATCAGTCAAGAACGATCATTCCTCAAAATTCGAGGGCTTCCGTTGACTTCGGGCCCCCTCGGTGGTTCTCTCGCTGAGAGCGCTCCCAGTCATCCGTTCGTGCCCGACGAGTGAGGATGGACCTTCATGACAGCTCGACGTCTGCGCTGGGCAGCGTGGCCGGTGATCGCCGTGCTCGCCGCGGTTGTTCCGGCCGCCGGCACCGCCGGGGCGGCGACCGCGCCCACGGCGACGGTCACCGTCAACGCCCGAGCCGGGCTGGCGACCATGCCGGACACCGGGATCGGCATCAACCACGCGGTCTGGGACAGCCAGCTGGGGACCGACGAGGTGGCCGACCTCTTCGGCGCCGCCGGTGTCCGCACGATGCGTTACCCCGGTGGTTCCTACGGCGACATCTACCACTGGAAGGACAACACCGCGCCGGGCGGGTACGTGGCGCCGAACACCGATTTCGACACTTTCATGGGCGGCGTCCGAAGAGCCGGGGCCCAGCCGATCATCATCGCCAACTACGGCACCGGCACCCCGGAGGAGGCCGCGGACTGGGTCCGGTACGCCAACGTCACCAAGGGGTACGGTGTCAAGTATTGGGAAATCGGCAACGAGCTCTACGGCAACGGGCACTACGGCGCGAACTGGGAAGCCGACAACCACGCGGACAAGAGCCCGACCGGTTATGCGAACGGCGTCGTCGCTTACGCCGACGCGATGAAGGCCGCCGACCCGTCGGTGAAGATCGGGGCCGTGCTGACGACCCCGGCGAACTGGCCCGACGCCATCGTCGGTGCCGGTGACACGGCGAGCTGGAACCAGACCGTGCTTTCGATCGCGGGCCCGCACATCGACTTCGTCATCCTGCACTGGTACCCCACCGGCTCGACGGCGGCGGAGGCGCTCGCGAAGCCGGAGCAGATCAACGACATGATCTACCTGACGCGCGAGCAGATCGCCCGGTACGCGGGCCCGAACTCCGGCCGCATCGGCATCTCGATGACCGAGACCAACACGCCGGTCGGCATGAACACCCAGCCCGGCGCCCTGTTCGCCGCGGACACCTACAGCTCGCTGCTGGCGAACGGCGTCTTCACGATCGACTGGTGGGACACGCACAACGGGCCGACGAAACTGTCCACAGTGGCCGGATACCCGGACTACGGCGACGGCGGCCTGCTCTCCAGCGGCACGTGCCTGGACGGCGGTGGCTGCGAACCCCCGCTCAACACCCCGTTCGCGCCCTACTACGGCTTGAAGATGCTGAGCACCTTCGCGCATCCCGGCGACCAGTTCGTCCGCGCGGGAGCGGACGACCCGCTCGTCGGCGCGCACGCCGTCCGCCGCCCGAACGGCGACCTGGCCGTCCTGCTGCTCAACAAGGACCCCGACCAGGCCAGGGCGGTGACCTTGGACTACGCGGGCTACACGCCGGCCGCGGGCGCGCCGCAGGTATTCACCTTGACCAACGGCGCGACGTCCATCGGTAGTGCAATGACCGGCACGAGCACGTCCCAGACGCTGCCGCCGTACTCGCTGACCACGGTGGTGCTGCACCCCGCGACCGCCGCGGCTGCCGCTCCCGGGAAGCCGGGGCAGCCGACCGGCACGGCGACCGACCGCACGGCGACGATCAGCTGGCCCGCGGCCGCGCCCGGCGCCCACCCGATCGCGAAGTACGAGGTCTACCGGCAGGTCGGCACGACCAGCGAGCAGTGGGGCGAGACGACCGGCACGTCCCTGGACGTCGGGAACCTGGTGCCGGGCAGCCGGTACACGGTCAACGTCCTGGCGCGCGACACGGCCGGCAACGTGTCCGCGGCCTCCCCACCGCTGACGTTGACGACCGGCGCGCCGGCGTCGAGCAGCTGCACGGTCCGGCTGACCGACAGCACCGACTGGGCGAGCGGTTTCGTCGGCGGCATCCACCTCACCGGCACCGGCGTGGTGGGGGACTGGACGTTGACGTTCAACTGGCCGACCGCGCGGCAGAAGCTCACCGGCGGCTGGAGCGGAACCTGGGCGCAGAACGGCACGACGGTGACGGTCTCGTCATCGGCCCCACCGGCGGCCGGGGTGGACGTCGGGTTCACGGCCGACTACAGCGGGCCGAACATCCTGCCGACGGCGTTCACCCTGAACGGCGTCCTCTGCGCGGCGGGCTGACTCGCGGGTCTTCCCTCCTCGCCGGCGGAAGAGGCCGGTGAGGAGGGTCCCGATTCACCGGCCTCTCTCGACGCGCTCGCGCACGGCCCGCAGTTCCTCGCCGACGACCGCCATCTGCGCGTCGACCGCCGACGGATCGGTGTCCTGGGGGAAGAACAGGCTGAAGATCAGTTCGGCGCCGGCCAGGTTCGGCACCACGCGGGTGAACAGGCCCAGGGTGGGGGCATCGGCGCTGACGACGTCGACCACCCCGTGCTCGGCCGCGACCCGCACGGCGACCCGCTGCGGGCCGCGTTCGGTCTGGACGCGCCAGACGTCGTCGTGCTCGTGGTCGACGGCGCTGGCGAACCCGGGCGCCCATTCGGGCAGGTGCCGCGGATCGGCGAGGTAGTCGACGACCCGCGCGGGCGAAGCGGCGACGGAGATGGTGCGGGTTTCGGCGCGTCCCAGTGTCATGCCGGAAACGATACGCACCTGCGTATGATTTGTCGACGCGTAAAATCCCGCCGGTGAACGAGGACGACGATCTCGGAGCCCTCTGCGCCGCGGCGGGCCGCAACCTGGCCGAAGCCGAGCGGCCGGTGCTGGACGGGCACGGGCTGTCGATGTGGCAGTACGTGGTGCTGACGGCCCTGGCCGCCGGATCGGCGCCCAGCCAGCTGGTCTTGGCCCAGCAGATCCGCTACGACAAGACCCGCTTGATCGCCTTGCTGGACGCACTCGAGTCGGAGGGCTTGGTGATCCGCGAGCCGGACCCGGCCGACCGCAGGGCCAGGGTGGTCCGGTTGACGCGGGAGGGGGGTGCGCGGCACGCGGCGGTCCGGGCTGCGATCCGGGAGGTGGAGGACCGGAAGCTGGCGGGCCTGCCGTCGGAGGTCCGGCAGGTGCTGCGGTCGGCCTTGGCGCATTTGGCCAACTCGGTTTGATTGCGGTGGGGGGCTGCGGCCGCCTCCGGACCGGCGGCCGGGAGCGCGGGCCGGCCAGGGCATCGCCTCCCGCGGACCGGCGGCCAAGGGCGCAAGCCGGGTTGGGGGCGCTGCGAACCGGCGGCCGGGGGCGCAAGGGAACCAACGACGTCACCAGACCTCCCCCGCCCCAGCCGCGGCAGATCTTTCTGCCGCGGCAGAAAGACAAAAAGCGTCCTCGCCGGACAGGCAGGCTCCGGGATGACCACCCCTTCGCGCTGCTGGCCAGCGTTGGGTGGGGTGGGCCGCGGGGTGGTCATCCCGTCGCCTGATTGAGGCCTATCACTTTGAGCCGGGCCCGCAAGCCCGCGTCGTCACCCAGCCTCGCGCTGTGGGTTGCGGGCCCGGCTCAAAGTGATTTTGACGGCCTCAGGCGACGGGATGACCACCCAGCTCCTCCGATGACAAGCGCGCCGTGCTCACCTGCGGATCAGTTCCTCCGCCACCCACTTCGCCACTCCCTCGGGGTACGGGCTTCCCAAGCCCAGCACCACATGTTCGAAGCCCGCCTCTGCTGCTTCGGCTATCTTCCCTCGCGTCAGCTCCGGTTGGTTGTACTCCACCGGGAGGAAGATCGATCGCGTTATCTCGGCGGGGTCTCGGCCGATCTCCGTGCAATACCTGTCCAGCAACCGGCTGCGGGCCGCCAGATCCTCGATGTCGCCGCCGCCCGGGATGTTCCACTGGTTTGCGTGCTCGGCTACCACTCTCAGTGTTGCGCTTGCCCGGCCGCCGATCATGATCGGGGGGTGTGGTTTCTGTACCGGCTTCGGGTTTCCGAATGCTCCCGTCAACGATACGTGCTTGCCCGCGAAGTCGAACGGTTCCGGGGATGTCCACAAGCGACGGATCACCGTGCACGCCTCCGCCAGGGCCGCCACCGCGTCGTCCTGGCTGTCGTACGGCAAGCCGTGTGCGTCGTACTCTCGGCGCGCCAAGGGGTGGCTTGGCCGGGAGCCCGCGCCGATGCCGAAGTCGAGCCTTCCGCCCGATACTATGTCGACCGTCGTTGCGATCTTGGCCAGCATTGCCGGTGGGCGGAACCTGTTGCTGGTCACCAACAGGCCGATGCGCATCCGCGATGTCCGGGCCGCCAGGGCCGACAGCAGGGTCCAGCCCTCGAAGATCGGGCCGGACGGGTCGCCCGCGATCGGCAGCAGGTGGTCGAACAGCCACGCGTGCTCGATCTCCGGCACCTGGTCCGCTTCGCGCCACACGCGCAGGATCTCGTCGTACCCCACCTGCATCGGTGCGGTCATGATGCCGAACTTCACCGGCGCCGCCGCAAGGTCGGGTCCAGCAGGGCCGGCGGGGTGTCGAACTTCTCGTCCGGGGCCAGGTCGACGCCGGGCGCGACGATCGTGTCGAGCTCGTCCAGGACGTCGGCCGGCAGCACGGTGTCGGCGGCCGCCAGCTGGGACGTCAGGTGGTCGAGCGTGCGCGGGCCGATCAGTGCGCTCGTCACGCCCGGGTGCGCCGTGACGAAGCCGAGCGCCAGCTGGATCAAGGTGAGGCCGGCCGCGTCGGCCACCTTGACCAGCTTTTCGACGGCGTCGAGCCGGGCGCGGTTGGCCGGGACGTCGAGGTCGAAGCGCTGCGGCAGGACCTTGGCGCGGTTGCCGCTGAGCTCCCGGCCCGCGCGGACCGCGCCCGACAGCCAGCCCGAAGCCAGCGGGCTCCACGCCAGCACACCCATGCCGTACTCCTCGGTCACCGGCAGCACGTGCGCCTCGATGCCGCGCTGCAGGATCGAATAACTCGGCTGCTCGGTGACGTACCGGCCGAGGTGGTGCTCGCGGGCGGTCCACTGCGCCTGGACGATCCGGTAGGCCGGGAACGTCGACGACCCGAAGTACCGGATCTTGCCCGCGCGCTGCAGGTCCGTCAGTGCGGAAAGCGCTTCCTCGTCGCTGGTCGCCGGGTCCCAGCGGTGGATCTGGTAGAGGTCGACGTGGTCGACGCCGAGGCGGCGCAGGCTGTTGTCGAGCGCGGTGACCAGCCAGCGGCGCGAATTGCCGCGGTGGTTGCGCTCCTCGCCGATCGGCATGGTCGCCTTCGTGGCCAGCACGAGGTCGTCGCGGCGGCCGGCGATCGCCTTGCCGACCATCGTCTCCGACTCGCCCTCGCCGTAGAAGTCGGCGGTGTCGACCAGGTTGACGCCCGCCTCGAGGGCGGCGTCGACGATGGCGGTGGCGTCGTCCTGGGTCGTGTTCCCGATGGCGCCGAAGTTCATCGCGCCGAGCGCGAGGGTGCTGACCTGGACACCGGTGCGGCCCAAGGTGCGGTACTGCATGAGAGATGCCTCCGTGGCAAGATGGAGCAAACGGAACGTTGCTCCGCTAACAATACGGAACACTGCTCCGCTTAGCAAGGAGGATCGGTGGACAAGCCCAAGCGCGCGGACGCCCGGCGCAACGAGAAGGCGTTGCTCGACGCCGCGGCCGCGGTCTTCGTCGCCTCCGGCGTCGATGCGCCGGTCCGCGACATCGCGGCGAAGGCCGGCGTCGGGATGGGCACCATCTACCGGCACTTCCCGACCCGCGCGGACCTGATCATCGCCGTCTTCCGGCACCAGGTGGACGCCTGTACGGAGGCGGCGCCGGCCCTGCTGGCTTCGTGTGAGTCGCCGTACACCGCGCTGATGCGGTGGATCGACCTGTTCGTGGACTTCCTGGTGACCAAGCACGGCCTCGCCGGGGTGCTCCAGTCCGACAACACCGGCTTCGAGGCGCTGCACGCGTACTTCCTGGACCGGCTGGTGCCGGCCTGCGGCGAGCTGCTCGACGCGGCGACGGCCGCCGGCGAGGTGCGGGCCGAGGTGGCGCCGCTGGACCTCATGCGCGGGGTCGGCAACCTCTGCATCGGCGCGGACGACCCCCGCTACGACGCGCGGGGGATGGTGAAGCTGCTCGTCGCCGGGCTGCGGTGCGAGACCATGGACGCATGACGGCGTGGCGGGAGTTCGAAGCGGCGGAGCCGGAGTTCGCGGTGCGGGTGCGGGCGTTGTTCGACGCGCACAAGCACAAGACGATCGCGACCCTGCGGGCGGACGGTTCACCGCGGATCTCGGGGATCGAAACGGTCTTCGAGGACGGTGAGCTGACCTTCGGGTCGATGCCGAACGCGCGCAAGGGCGCGGACCTGCGGCGGGATCCGCGGTTCGCGCTGCACAGCGCGACGGTCGACCCGGTCGACGGCGCCGAGGCCCAGTGGCCGGGCGAGGCCAAGATCGCCGGGCGGGTGCGCACCGAGGACGGCGAGCGGTTCGTGGCCGACGTCGCCGAGGTCGTGCACACCCACCTGAACGACGCGGCGACGCTGCTGGTCGTCGAGTGGTGGACGCCGGGCGGCGGCCTGCGCAAGGTCGAGCGCGAATAACTCCGGTTCGGGCGATTGGTGTCGTGTTGTCTCCGGCAATTAAATCAACTGCTTGACTTAACACAAGATCGTCGCCATCCTCGGGACAGGGGACATTCACCAACGAGAGGCCCGTCATGACGCCAAGCCACCCCGAATCGCTGCCGCGGTTCCCGTTCCAGGCCGCCACCGCGCTGGAGCCGCCCGCCGAGTGGGCCGAGTTCCGCGAGAAGTGCCCGGTCGCGCGCGTCGCGCTGGCCAGCGGGGACGAAGCCGCCCTGATCACCCGCTACGCCGACGTCAAGACCGTCCTGTCCGACCCGCGGTTCACCCGGCCGACGCCGGGGGACAACGCCGCCCGCGTCGCGGACACCGAGTCGGGCGGGGTGTTCAACAGCGAGATGGCGTCGGTGCTGCCGCAGCACGGCGAGGACCACCTGACGTGGCGCCGCACGATCGGGAAGTGGTTCACCGCCAAGCGGATGAACGCGCTGCGGCCGGGCATGGCGGCGATGGCCGGGCAGCTCATCGACGAGATGGTCGCCAAGGGCGCGCCCGGCGACCTCAAGGCGGGCCTCGCCTTCCCGCTGCCGGTCTGGGTCATCTGCGACATGCTCGGCGTGCCGGACACCGACCGCGACCGGTTCGCCCACTGGTCCGACGTCATGCTCAGCATGACCCGCTACACCCAGGCGGAGTTCGACGCGGCGCAGGCGGAGTTCGGCCGGTACATGGGCGGGCACCTCGCCGCCAAGCGGGCCGAACCGGGTGACGACATCCTCAGCGCGCTGATCGCCGACGCTCCCGGCTGGTCCGACGCGAAACTGGCCGCCACCGGCATCGGCCTGCTCATCGCCGGCCACGAAACCACCGCGAACATGATCGCCAAGATGACGGCGATGCTGCTGGCCGACCGCAGCCGCTGGGAGCAGCTGCTGGCCGATCCGTCGCTGGTGCGCACGGCGGTCGAGGAGGCGCTGCGGGCGGACGCCGACGCGGGAGTCGGCATGCAGCGTTACCTGACCGAGGACTTCGAGGTCGGCGGCACCGTGCTGCCGGCGGGCACCACCGCGATGTGCAGCATGGCCGCGGCCAACCGGGACGAAGGCGCCTTCGAGAACGCCGCCGAACTCGACCTGACCCGCAGCCCGAACCCGCACCTGGCCTTCGGTGCCGGCGCGCACGCGTGCCTCGGGCAGCCGCTGGCCCGCACCGAGCTGCAGGTCGTGCTGGAAGTGCTGCTGCGCAAGCTGCCGAACCTCGAGCTCGCGGTCCCGGCGGACGAGCTGCGCCGGGTCGAGGGGCTCGCCGTCGGCGGGCTGCGGGAACTGCCCGTCCGCTGGTGACGGCGGCGCACGGGCCCGGCCGGGGCTGCGCGGCCGCGCCCGGGGTGACCGCGGCGGGCCGGGCCGGACGCGCCCGGGCGACCCGGGAGCGGATCTTGGTCGCCGCGGAACGTCTTTGCGCCGAGCACGGCGTGCTGGCCGTGTCCAACCGGCAGATCAGTGAGGCGGCCGGGCAGGGGAACAACACCGCCGTGGGCTACCACTTCGGCACCCGGGCCGAGTTGGTGCGGGCCATCGTCCGCAAGCACACCGGGCCGGTCGAGCGGCTGCGTGGCCGCCGGCTGGACCGCGGCCAGGACGGACTGCGGGACTGGCTCGCGTGCCTGGTGCACCCGACGACCGAGCACCTGGCCGAGCTGGGCACGCCGACCTGGTTCGCCCGGTTCGCCGCCCAGGTGAGGACCGAGCCGTCGCTGCGCGCGGTCATCATCGAGGAGACCCTGACGTCCCCGTCGCTGGCGCGGACCCTCACGGGCCTCTACCGCTGCCTGCCCGGACTGCCCGCCGAAGTCCGCGCCGAACGCAACGACGTCACCCGCCTCGTGCTGATGCACGCGATGGCCGAGCGCGAACGCGCCCTCGCCGACGGCACGGGCACCCCGAGGGCCGGCTGGCGCGACACCGCCGCCGCCCTCACCGACGTACTGGCCGGGCTGTGGCTCGCGCCGGTCACGAAGTAACCGCGAGGAAAGGAAAAGCCATGAAGGTCATCGTGGACGAGGCCAAGTGCTGCGGCGCCGGCACCTGCGTCATGCTCGCCCCGGACGTGTTCGACCAGCGCGACGACGACGGCATCGTCGTCCTGCTCGACGAGCACCCCGCCGAGGCGCTGCACGCGACCGTCCGCGAGGCGGCGAGCGTGTGCCCGGGGGTCGCGATCTCGGTCAGCGAGGAGGGATGATCGGCGACGTCCTGGTCGTCGGTGCCTCGGCCGCCGGGCTCGCGACCGTGGAAGCCCTGCGCCGCAAGGGGTACCCGGGCCGCGTGACCGTGCTGGGCGCCGAAGCGCACCTGCCCTACGACCGGCCGCCGCTGTCCAAGCAGGTCCTCGGCGGGAGCTGGACACCCGAGCAGACTCGGCTGCGAGCATCGGACGCACTGTCCGCATTGGACGCCGAGTTCGTGCTCGGCGACGCCGCGGTGCGGCTGGACGCCGGGGCGCGGACCGTCCACAGCGCGGCCGGGCGGACCCTGACCGCCGACGCGGTCGTGCTCGCCACCGGGCTGCGGCCGCGCACCCTGCCCGGGCAGGACGGCCTGGCCGGCGTCCACGTGCTGCGCACCCTCGACGACACCCTGGCCCTGCGTGCGGACCTGGCGCCGGACAAGCGGGTGGTGGTCGTCGGCGACGGCGTGCTCGGTGCGGAGATCGCCGCGACCGTGTGCGCGGCGGGCGTGCCGGTCACCCTCGCCGGCCCCCAGCCCGCGCCGCTGGCCTACCAGTTCGGCCCCCTCGCCGCGGGCTTGCTCGCCGAACTGCACTCCGCTCGCGGCGTCGAGCTGCGGCTCGGCTCGGCGGTCACCGGGCTCGCCGCGGAAGACGGCCGGGTGACCGGAGTGCGGCTGACGACCGGCGAGGTGCTTCCCGCCGACGTCGTCGTGGTCGCCTTCGGAGCCGCGCCGGCGGCGGAATGGCTGGCGGGCAGCGGGGTGCTGTGCGACAACGGCGTGGTGTGCGACTCCCGCTGCCGGGCGGCGGAGGGGATCTACGCGGCCGGTGACGTCGCCCGCTGGCACCACGAAGGGCTCGATGCGGTGCTGCGGCTGGAAAACCGGACCAACGCCACCGAACAGGCGGTCGCGGTCGCGGGGAACATCCTCGGCGAGGACCGCCCGTACACGCCGGTGCCGTACTTCTGGACCACCCAGTTCGACGCCCGGATCCACGTCCACGGAACGCTGTTCGCGGACGCCGAAGTGTCCGTTGTGGAGGGTGACCCGGCTGCGGGGCGGTTCGTGGCGGAGTACCGGCGTGGCGGGGGCGTCACCGGGGTGCTCGGCTGGAACATGCCCAAGCAGGCCCGGCTGCGGCGCCAGGACATCGCCGGGGCGGCCCTCGCCGGGAGAGCCTGAAACCTCGATCCGCCGGGCAGTCCGCACGGCGCCTGGGCTGAAGTGTCACTCGACCGTGACGGATTTCGCCAGGTTGCGCGGCTTGTCGATGTCGTAGCCCAGAGTCAGCGCCGCGTGGTAGGCGAGCAGCTGCAGCGGGATGGTCAGCAGGATCGGGTCGAGCTCCGGCTCGGTCTTGGGCACCACGATCCGCGGGACGTCGAGTTCGCCGAAGTCGACGTCCGCGTGGGTCACCGCCAGGACCGCGCCGCCACGGGCCTTGATCTGCTGGACCGCGGCCAGGTTGCGCTCGGTCAGCTCGTCCGACGGCACGACGGCGACCGTCGGGAGGGCTTCGTCGATCAGGGCCAGCGGGCCGTGCTTGAGCTCGGACGTCTGGTACGCCTCGGCGTGCCGGTAGGAGATCTCCTTGAACTTCTGCGCGCCCTCGCGGGCCACCGGGTACCCGCGGACGCGGCCGACGAAGAACAGGCTCTTCGCGGCGGCGACGGTCTTCGCGTGCTCGGCGATCTCCGGCTCGAAGTCCAGGATGGACTTGATCTGGCCGGGTAGCGCGCGGACGGCGTCGATGATCCGCTGACCGTCCGCATTGGACAGATCGCGCACCCGGCCGAGCGCCAGGGCGATCAGGGCGAACCCGACGGCCATGTTGGTCAGCGCCTTGGTCGAGGCGACCGCGATCTCCGGGCCGGCGTGCAGGTAGACGCCGCCTTCGCAGGCGCGGGCGATGGTCGAGCCGACCACGTTGACCAGGCCGACGACCCGGCCGCCCTTGCGCTTGATCTCCTCGACGGCGAAAGCGGTGTCGATCGTCTCCCCGGACTGGCTGACCGCGATGTAGAGCGTGTCGGCCTCGATGATCGGGTTGCGGTAGCGGAATTCCGACGCGGCTTCGGCGTCGGCCGGGATCCGGGCCAGTTCCTCGATCATCGTCGCGCCGATCTGGCCGACGTAGTAGGCGGAGCCGCAGCCGAGGATCTTCACGCGGGCGAACCCGCGCAGCTCCCGCGGCGTCAGGTTGAGCCCGTCCAGGCGGGCGACGCCGAACCGGTCGTCGAGGCGGCCGCGGATGATCCGCTCGACGGACTCGGGCTGCTCCTGGATCTCCTTGGCCATGTAGTGCGGGTAGCCGCCCAGGTCGAGATCCTCGGCGTCGATGTCGATCTCGGTGGCGGGCTTGGTGGTGTCGCTCTCGTCGACGGTGAAGGTGCGGTAGCCGGTGGCGAAGACGGTCGCGAACTCGCCGTCGTCGAGGTGCGCGACCTGCGAGGTGTGCCGGACGAGCGCGGCGAGGTCGCTGGCGACGAACATCTCCCGCTCGCCGACGCCGATGATCAGCGGCGAGCCGTTGCGCGCGATGACCAGCCGGTCCGGGTGCGCGCTGTCGGTGACGGCGATCGCGTACGTGCCGGTGATCCGGGAGACCGCCTCGACGACGGCGTCTTCGAGGGTTTCGGCGGCCGAGCGCGCGATCAGGTGGGCGAGGACCTCGGTGTCGGTTTCGGACGCGAGGGTGACGCCGGCGTCGGCGAGCTGGGCGCGGAGAGTGTCGGCGTTGTCGATGATGCCGTTGTGGACAACGCAGATCCGGCCGTCTTCGGAGGTGTGCGGGTGCGCGTTGGCCTCCGACGCGGGCCCGTGCGTGGCCCAGCGCGTGTGCCCGATGCCGGCCTTGCCGGTGAGCCGCTTGGGCAGCGCGGCGGCGAGGTTGCGCACCCGCCCGACGACCCGGTGGACCTGGGCGGCGCCCTTCGCGCCGAGGACGGCGATGCCCGCCGAGTCGTAGCCGCGGTACTCGAGCCGGGTCAGGCCTTCGAGCAGGATGGGGGCGGCGTTCTGGCCGCCGATGTAACCGACGATCCCGCACATGGGGAGACCTCTTCCTAGCCGTAGACGATGCGGCGCAGCTGCCGCTCGGAGAGAACGGGCGCGGCCACCAGCCGCCCACGGAGCTCGCCGGCGATCAGGGGGAAGATCTCGGGGTTCTTCCGGCCCTGGGCCTGCAGCTCGGCGTGCCGGCGGCGCACGTAGTCCTCGGTGGGCGTCCGGTAGAAGGCCAGGACGTCGTCGACGACCCGGGCGGCGACCCCGGGCGGCAGCCCGGTGGACGCGGCCACGCGCTCGACGATGTCGGTGTCCTCCACGCGGGTCATCATGCCTCTTCGGGTCGCGAACCCCAAATTCCTGCCCGAAATCGGGCAAGTTCTGCATGGTTGGACAGTTTCCGCACCTCCAGGCGAGGGCGGGGGACGTGCGACAAGACGAGGTCACGACGGAGTCGCGCTCGCACGTCTCGGTGTACCGGCTCCGCTGAGCGCCGGCTCCGCTTCGACCAGCGGAAGGCGCACGCTCGCGTGCGGGATGACCCCCAGCGCGGCCAGCGCGGCCTTGGCGTTCGCCGCGCCCGTGCCGGACCGCATGAGCCGGTCCGTCAGCGGGATCAGCTCGTCGTGGATCGCACGCGCCGTCCCGAAATCGCCGTCGCGGACGGTGCGGATGAGGTCGGCGGTGCGCTCGGCCGCCACGTTGGCCACGACGCTGACCAGGCCCGCGGCGCCGCACGCCAGGTACGGCAGGTTGAGCTCGTCGATGCCGCAGTAGTACGCCAGCGACGTCCGGCCCATCACTGTCATCGCCTCGAACAGGTCGCCCTTCGCGTCCTTGACCGCCCGGATCCGCGGGTGGCCGGCCAACTCGATCAACGTCGCCGCCGCCATCGCGACGCCGGTGCGCGCGGGGACGTCGTAGAGCATCACCGGCAGCTCGGTGGCGTCCGCGACGGCCAGGCAGTGGGCGACCACGCCGGCCTGCGTCGGCCGGGAGTAGTAGGGGCAGACGAGCAGCAGCGCGTCGGCGCCCGCCGCCTCGGCCTCGCGGGCCCTGCGGACGCTCGAGGCCGTGTCGTGGGTGCCGACGCCGGCGATCACGCGCGCCCGGTTCGCCACCTGCGCGGCCACGGCCCGGACGAGGCCGGCGGACTCGGCGGCGGAGAGGGCCGGGGACTCGCCGGTGGTCCCGCCGACGACGAGGCCGTCGCACCCGGTGGCCAGCAGGTGCTCGACGAGCCGGGTCCGGCCGGGCGCACTGAGCGCGCCGCCGGGCTCCATGGGGGTCACCATCGCGACGAGGTTGGTGCCGAATTCGGTCATGGTCCGACCGTGCCGGGCAGGACTGCTGCGGTCCAGCGATGCTTTTTTGCCGATATTGCGTAGCGTGGCTTCATGATTGAGGTGGGTGCACTGCGGGCGTTGCGCTCGGTGGCGGCGCTCGGGACGCTGGCGCGGGCGGCCGAGGAGCTGGGGTTCACGGCGTCGGCGGTCTCGCAGCAGATCAAGCGGCTGGAACGGCAGGTCGGCGTCCCGGTGCTGGCGCCGGCGGGCCGCGGGGTGGTGCTGACCCCGGCGGGCCAGGCGATCGTCGACTCGGCGCCGGAGGTGTTCCAGGCCCTCGAACGCTGCGCCGAAGCCGCCCAATCGGTGGCGGAAGGCGCCCCGCGGGGCACGCTCCGGGTGGTCGCCTTTTCGACGGCGATCCGCGGCCTGCTGGCGCCCCTGATGCCGCGGCTGGCGTTCCCGGAACTGCGCGTCGAGGTCACCGAGCAGGACCCGGACGAGGCGTTGCGCAGCGTCCTCGCGGGGACGGCCGAGCTGGCCCTGGTCCACGACGCCGACGGGTTGCTGCCCACGCCGTTGCCGCCGGCGCTGGCCCGGCGGTGGGTGCACACGGACGTCGGCGACGTGGTGGTGAGCCGCACGCACCCGCTGGCGGAGGCCGGCGCGCCCCTGGACGAGGTTTCGCTGGCCGGGCACGCGTGGGTGACCAGTCCGCCGGGAACCGTGTGCCACCAGTGGTTCCGGCGGTTGTTCGCGGAGGAGCCCGACGTGCGGCACCGGGTCGACGACTTCGCGACGCAGCTGTCGCTGGTGGCTTCGGGGCAGGTGGTGGCGCTGGTCCCGAGGCTGGCGCGGCCGCCGCTGGGGGATCGCTTGCTCGCGCTCCCGCTTCGGCGGCCGCCGAAGCGAGAGGTGCACGCGGTGTGGCGGCGGAGCGCGGAGGCCAGCCCGGCCATCCGGGCGGTGCTGGCCGAGCTGGATCCGGCCGCGCGTCTCGAGAGCGGGGCTTCGGCCGGCGCTAGGGTCGGGGTATAACGGGAGCCGCTCGCGAGGAGGGCGCTGTGCCGGTCGCCGCCGCGATCGCCTTCACCTGGCTGGGGATGGTGCTGGCGATTTCGTTCCTGGAAGCGCCGTTGAAGTTCCGCGCCCCCGGTGTCACGCTCCCGCTCGGGCTGGGCATCGGCCGGGTCGTGTTCGCCGCGCTGAACCGGGTCGAGGTCCTGTTCGCGCTGGGGCTCGCCGGGTGCCTCGTGCTCGGCCCGCGGACCACGACGGCGGTGGTCCTCGGCGCCGCGGTGGCGCTCGTGCTGCTCGTCCAGCTGGTGGCCGTCCGGCCCGCGCTGACCCGTCGCTCGGATCGGGTGCTGGCCGGGGAAACCGGGCCGCGCAGTCACGCGCACTTCGGCTACATCGGACTCGAGGTGCTGAAGGTCGCGGGCCTGCTCGCCTTCGGGATCGTCAATCTTTGAAGGCGTCTTCGGCGCTCGGGTAGGTCGGGAAGAAGTCGCCGAGGCCGATCAGCCCGAAGGTCCGGCTCAGCCGGGCCGGAACCGCCGCCAGCGCAACACCCGCCCCGGCCGCCTCGGCGACGTTGCGGGCCGCGATCAGCGCGGAAATGCCGCTGGAGTCGCAGAACGTCACCCCGGCCAGGTCCACCACCAGCAATTGACCGGACCCCAGGGCGAGCGCGGCCACCCCGGCGCGGAGGCGGGGCGCGGTCGCCACGTCGAGTTCGCCCTCGACGGTGACCACCGCCCCGGCCCCGGTGGTGCGGGTCGTGACGGAGAACGGGATGCCGGTCACGCTGAATCGCCTCCGGGAAGCGGGATGCTCAGCGCCAGCAGCGCCGTGTCGTCGTCGACGCCGTCGCCGAAGCCGGCGAGCAGGCCGGTCGCCGCCGTGATCACCGCCGGTGCCGTCGTCGGCGCCAGGCCGGTCAAGTGCGTCCGCAGCTGCTCTTCGCTGTAGCGGACGCGCCCCTGTGTGCGGGCTTCGGTCAGGCCGTCGGTGTAGAGCAGCAGAGTGTCGCCCGGGTTCAGGAAGACGTCCTCGGTGGCGAAGCGCGCCCGGGGCAGCGCGCCCACCAGTTGGCCGCCCGGGACCGGCAGGAACGCGGACGTGCCGTCGGCGCGGATCAGCAGCGCCGGCGGGTGGCCGCCGGTGGCCAGGGTGACCGCCGCGCCGTCCGCCCCGGGCCGGATGCGGCCCTGGATGACGGTGCAGTAGCGCGGATCGGCGCCGCGGTACTCGTGGTGCAGCACGGTGTTGAGGCGGTCGAGCACGGTGGCCGGCTCGGGATCGTGCACCGCGGCGGCCCGCAGGGTGTAGCGCGCCAGCGACGTCACCACGGCCGCGGCGGCGCCCTTCCCGGACACGTCGCCGAGGAAGAACCCCCACGTGTCCTCGGTGAGCGGGAACAGGTCGTAGAAGTCGCCGCCGACCTCGTCGGCCGACGCCGGGTGGTAGTAGGCCGCGACCTGCACGCCGGGCACCTCGGCCAGCGTGGGCGGCAACAGAGTCTGCTGCAGCGTCCGCGCGAGCCGCTGCACCCGGTCGCGTTCGCGCTCGGCTGCTTCGCGGGCCCTCAGGAGTTCCTGTTCGTAGGCCCGCCGGTCACGGGCGTCGAAGATCGTGGTGCGGATCAGCTGCGCCTGCCCGTCGGTGCCGGTCTTGACCGTCGAGGTCACCAGCACCGGCAGCCGGCTCCCGTCGGCGGTCTTCAACTCGAAGGCGACGCCGCCGAGCTCGCCCTGCATGCGCAGGAGCGGCGCGAAGTGCGTCTCGTGGTAGATCCGGCCGCCGACGGTGAGCAGATCGGCGAACCGGCGCCGGCCGACGACGTCGTCGCGCTCGTAGCCGAGCCAGCCGAGCAGAGTGGTGTTGATCTTCGCGATGGTGCCGTCGAGCAGCGTCGAGAGGTACCCGCAGGGGGCGTGCTCGTAGAGGTCTTCCGCGCTGTCCTCCAGCAGGGCCGAGAATTCCGGGGCCGCGCTCTCCCGACCACCCGGACCAGGGTGGTCTTCGCACATCACGGCCCGCTCACGAACGCCGTGATCGCGGCGGCCGTCGCCTCCGGCGCGCTGAGCTGCGGGCAGTGCCCAGTGGCGGCGAGCGTCACCAGGGTGCTGCCGTCGATCTGCTCGTGGGTGAACCGCCCCACCGCGGGCGGCGCGATGGCGTCGTTCTCGCACTCGAGGATCAGCGTGGGCACGGAAACCTTCGCCAGATCGGCCCGGTTGTCGGAGAGGAAGGTGACCCGGGCGAAGACGCGCGCGATCGCGGGATCGGTGCGGCAGAAGCTGTTCGTCAGCTCCTCGCCCAGCTCGGGGCGGTCCGGGTTGCCCATGATGACCGGCGCCATGGTCGCCGACCAGCCCAGGTAGTTCGACTCGAGCGACTCGAGCAGTTCGTCGATGTCGGCCCGGCTGAACCCGCCGTGGTAGTCGCCGTCGTCGAGGTAGCAGGGCGACGGCGTGAGCAGCACCAGCTTCGCGAACCGGTCCGGTTCCCGGTTGGCGGCCAGCACGGCGATCATCGCGCTGACCGAGTGGCCCACGAGAACGACGTCCCGCAGGTCCAGTTCGTGGCAGATGGCGAGGACGTCGTCGGCGTAGCCGTCGAGGCTGCCGTAGCGCTCGGGAGACCAGGCGGAAAGGTCGGAGCGCCCGGCGCCGGTGTGGTCGAAGAGAACGACCCGGTACCGCTGCGCGAGGGCCGGGACGACGAGCCGCCAGAGGTTCTGATCACAGCCGAAGCCGTGCGCGAGCACCAGGGTGGGGCCGTCGTCCGGGCCGGTGACGGTCACGTTGTTCCTGGCGCGCATGCTCACCGCGCACATCCTGCCACCCACCCCGCGGCCCTGCGTCCTGAGCAACGCACCCGCGGTCAGCGGCGCCGCTGGGCGAAGCCGTCGAGCAGGCAGTCCAGGCCGAGCTCGAAGCGGCCGTCCGCCGTCAGGTCCGGCATGTCCGCCAGCCACGTCGCGAGCGAGTCGTCGGCCATCTCGGGTGCGTACGCCTGCAGGTCCTCCGTCGAGCCGATGCCGAAACTTTCGAGCAGCACCAGCTCCCGGCTGACGCTCATCGCCGTTCCCGTCACGTAGTTGTCCAGGAGCGACGCATACGCGACGGCGGGGGACAGGCCGGCGCCGTCGAGCACCGACAGCAGGAACGCCGCCCGCCGTAGGGTGTGCGGGCCGAACGGGGGCCGGCCGTCCACCAGCTCGGCGTACCAGCGGTGCCGGCCGATCACCGCCCACAGGCTGAGCGCGAGCCCGCGCAGGTCGGCGCGCCAGTCGCCGCCGGGGGTGGCCGGCACCGCGACCTCGGCCGACACCGCGTCGAGCATCAGGTCGACCAGGCCGTCCTTGTTCAGCACGTACCGGTACAGCGACATCGGCGTCGACACGCCCAGCGCGTCGGCCACCGTCCGCATGGTCAGCGCGGCGACCCCGCCGGCGTCGGCGACCTCGATCGCCGTGCGCACCACCGCAGCGCGGGTGAGCGCGTTCTTCCGGCCCGGCGGCTCCGGGTGGTGCCAGATCAGCTGTGGCATGTCCGGAATATACAGCGTACATTCAAGTGTACGACGTACATTCCGAAGGGGGACGGATGCAGCTCAAGGGAATCAACTACGACACCGGCTTCGGCGGCGCGGTCGGCGACCGGTCGCGCCGGGACTTCGAGCCCGCGATCGTGCGGCGGGAGCTGGAGATCATCGCGACCGACCTGCACTGCGACACCGTCCGGATCAGCGGCGACGATCCGAGCCGTCTCGCCTTCGCCGCGCACGCCGCGGTCGACGCCGGGCTGCGCGTGTGGTTTTCGCCGTTCCCGATGGACCTCACGCCGCCGCAGCTGACGCCCTACTTCGCGGAGTGCGCCCGGCGGGCGGAGGAGATCCGGGCGCGGGACCCGGAGACCGTGCTCGTGCTCGGCTGCGAGATGTCGTTGTTCTGCACCGGTTTCGTGCCCGGCGCCGTCCTCATGGAACGCCTGCGCAACGCCGCGGACCCCGCCGCCTGGGCCGGGTTCGAGCACGAGTGGGACTTCGGCGCGATGCTGCGTGACCTCGGCAAGACCGCGCGGGAGCACTTCGGCGGCCAGGTCACCTACGCCGCCGGGGATTGGGAAGAGATCGACTGGACCGCGTTCGACTTCGCGGCCGTCAACCTGTACCGCTCGGCCGCCAACGCCGAGGGCTTCGCCCGGCACGTGCGTGGCCACCTGAGTCACGGGACGCCGCTGGTCGTCACGGAATTCGGCTGCTGCACCCACCGCGGCGCCGCCGACGCGGGCGGTACCGGGTGGACGATCGTCGACTTCGAGAGCGAGCCGCGCGTGCTGAACGGCGACTACGTCCGCGACGAGGCCGGGCAGGCGGCGTACTTCACCGAGCTGATGGACGTCTTCGAGGCCGAAGGGGTGCACGGCGCGTTCTGGTTCACCTTCGCCGGCTACGAATGCCCGTCCGATCCGGACCCCCGGCGCGATCTCGACCTGGCGAGCTACGGCGCCGTCAAAGTCCTCAATGGACAGAGCGGAACGGCGTATCCGGGGCTCACCTGGGAACCGAAGGAGGTCTTCCGCGCCATCGCGGCCCGGTTCAGCCGCTGAGCGCGTCTTCCCGGGTGGTGGTGACGGCCAGGGCCTCGTGCAGGCCGGTCAGCCGGAGGGTGCGGCTGACGACGCCGTCCCCGGGCGCGACGACCCGGAGCCGGGCGGCAGTGCCGGCCGCGTGGCGCGCTTCGAGCAGCACCGTGATGCCGATGGACGCCAGGAAAGACACTTCGGACAGGTCGATCACCAGCAGGTCCGGCGCGCCGGCGAGCGCGGTGGTGACGCCGTCGCCGAGGAGGGGCGCGCTGAGCAGGTCGACCTCGCCCGCGACCGCGAGCACGACCGCGCTGCCGGCGTCGTGGGCCGTCACGCGCAGGAGGTCCTGGGGGCGGACGCGGTTGCCGTCAGCGGTCACGATCACCCCTGGTCTGCATGTGTGGATCCCTTCTTCCGGTTCACTCCGGGTAGGAGTTACCCCGGGTGTCCGACGACGAAACATCCGGCAACGACCCGAACGGAGTCACCGCGCGGTGGAGCCGCCGAGCGGCATCGCGGGCAGGCCGAGCTTGCGGTGGTCCCACGAGCGCGTCCGTTCGACGTCGAGACGGACGGCGACCCGCTTGGTGAGCATGAACTCGACCATCGGCCGGACGTCTTCGCTGTACGGGCCGGTGTACCGCTCCCAGACGTTGACGCCGACGGCCCACAGCGCGTCCGGGTCGTCGACGATCGTGGCCCGGCCTTCGAGAGCGACCCCGCGCAGCGCGTCGTAGGTGTCGCCGGTTTCGACCAGCACGGTGACGCGGCCGTCACGGCGCAGGTTCGCGGCTTCTGCGACTTGGCCTTGGTTTCGAACCACAGCACCCCGTCGAGCACGGCGTACCACATCGCGACGAGGTGCGGCTGGCCCGACGGCCCCAGGGTGGCGAGGGTGGCGACGCGCTGCTCGTCGAGGAACCGGCTGACCTCGTTCGCGGACATGACGATCTGCGCGCGTTGGTTCACCCGTGCTCCTCCGTGAGAGATAGTCCAGAATGAGACTATGTCTCAAAGCGAACCGGAAGGCCTGGCCGTCCGCAAGAGGCGGGCGACGAACGCCCGGATCGCCGCGTCGGCGGCCCGGCTGGCGGGACGGCACGGCGTCACCGGCACGACGGTCGAGCACATCGCGGCGGACGCCGACGTCGCCCGCGCGACCTTCTTCCGGTATTACGACACCAAGGAAAGCGCGGTGGCGGCGGGGATCACCGGCCCGTGGCTGACGTTGGTCACGGCGGCGATCGCCCGGCAGCCGGCCGAGCTGTCGCCGAAGCAAGCACTGGTGGTGGCGTTCGCGGAGCTGGCGGCGGAATTCCCGGCCCACGAGGACGCGATCCGCGAGCTGGCCCGCCTGACCCGGACATCGGCGACGCTGGCGGCGTGGACGGCGCAGACGTACCAGCGTTACGAGCGTGCCATCGCGGAGCTGCTGACCCCACGGTTCCGGGACGCGCCGGAGGGCGATCCACGGCCCCGGATGCTGGCGGCCCTGGCGATGGCGGCGGTCCGCATCTCCCTGGACGACTGGGTCGGCGGCGAGGGCCCGCTGCCGGACCTCATCGGCCGCGCACTGGCCGCGATCTCGGTGGCGGGGTAGGCGGCTCGCGGGAGTGGGGCCGTAGCCGGCGTGGCTGGGCGCGCATCTCGCGTGTTTGGAGGGGCCGCACGCGTGATTGGGGGCGCATCTCGTGTGATTGGGGCCGCAACTCGCGTGATTGGGCGCGCATCTTGCGTGATTGGGGGCGGATCTCGTGTGAATTGGGGGCGTATCTCGCGTGTTTGGTGGGGCGACACGCGTGATTGGTGGGGCGACACGGGTGGGGGTCAGATCAGGGGTTGGGCTCGGTAGTGGGCGATGCGGTCGGCCAAGCTCTGGGCGGCCGGGTCGCTCCGGTGGTGGGTGAGGAGGCGCTCGAGCGGGGCCAGGCGGTCCTTCGGGCGGACCGAGCCGACCGTCCCGGCCAGGTCGACCGCCTCTCCGCCGATCCGGGTGGCTTCGTCGACGTCGCCGCGGAGGGCGTGGTTCTGGGCCAGCATGATCAGCGTCAGGGAGCGGCTCCGGGCCATGTCGGCGCCGTAGCGTTCGGCAGCCGCGGTCAGCTGGGTGATCGCCGCGCCGCTGTAGCGGGCCGCCGCCGCGGTGGCCAGCTCGGTCAAGACCGTGCCGCGCATGGCCGCCATGTCCGTCTCGCGGAAGAACGCCTCCCACGGCCTCGGTTCCGGCCACGAGTCCGCCGTCGCGAACGCGGCTTCGGCCTCCTCCAGCCGGGTCAGGGCCGAGTGCTCGTCGCCGGCCATCGCGCACGCCCACGCCTCGTTCGCCGCGAGGATCGCCAGGGCCCGGCGGGAGTCCGAGCGCCGCGCCGCCGCCCGGCCGCGGGCGAACTCGGCCAGCGCGCCGTCGACGGCTGTCCTGTTCGCGGCTTCGCCCCGGGCCTCCCGGAGAACCTGGTGGCGGTGCAGGTGCACGCGGCCGAGCCGGTAGCGGATGTTCGCGATCAGGCTGTCGTTGCCGGCCACGGCCGCGATGTCCAGTGCGCGCTCGAAGCGACGCCGCGCCGGCTCGTCGCGTCCGATGTCGAACTCCGTCCAGCCCAGCAGGTTGTGCACGTCGGCCAGCACGGTGTACAGCCTGGCCCGCAACGGATCCGGGACCGTGCCCCAGTGCAGCAGCAGGCTCGCCGTCTTCACCACCTGGACGGCGTCCCGGCAGAACCCGCCGCCCTGCCGGTAATCCAGGGCCCGCAGAACTCCGACGGCCGCTTCCAACTGGGCCACGTCGGTGTCTTCGATGCCGATCGGAAGCGGAAAGCCATCACCTGTCGTCGTCACCATGACCTCACCTCGCGCAGGAGCGCACGCATGGTCGGGTTAGCGGCGCAGGGGTAATACCCAGAAGGGGCGGGAAAGAAACGGCCCTCACCCGTCAGGGGGGGGCGCAGGAACCGCGGGATCGGCAACCGGGCGCGGCCCGCCGGGCCGGCCGTGCCGACGTGGCCTGTCGAGGCAACCCCACCGACCCGAACAGATCACGCCCCGAGTAAGCGCTTTCTCGATGATCGCCCGCCTCGGCCGAACCAGTTCGACTTCTTCGAAAGTATCGGTACTTCCGGGCAAATCATTGCTGGTTGACGCCCGTCCGCGCGCGGACTTATCGTGCTTGAACCGATTCGGAGGTCCGCGAGTCCGTCCGCCGCGGAGACGTCACCCTGCCCGGAAAGGCCCCTTCGAAGGAGATCGGATGACCCTCTTGCGCACCGGCCGCCTCGCCACGGCGGCCCTGATCCTGGCGACTGTGGTCCTGCCCGCCCCGGCGGCTTCGGCCGCGAACTCCCTCGGCATGCTGGGCGCGGACGTCTCGACCGTCCAGCGGGCGCTCGACCTCGGCGCCAAGTACACCGACGCGGCCGGGGTGGTCCGCGATCCCCTGGACATCCTGAAGGGCGCGGGCGTCAACTACGTGCGGCTGCGCGTCTGGAACAACCCGCGCAGCGGCTACAACAACAAGGCCAAGGTCCTGCAGTACGCCCGCGCGGTGAAGGCCAAGGGGCTCAAGCTGCTGGTCGACTTCCACTACTCCGACACGTGGGCCGATCCCGATACGCAGACCAAGCCCGCCGCCTGGGCGTCGCACGCCATCGGCCGGCTGCAGACCGACGTGTACGACTACACCTACGACGTTTGCGCCGGATTGAAAGCCCAGGGCGCGACGCCGGACAGCGTGCAGATCGGCAACGAGATCAACGTCGGCATGCTGTGGAACGACGGGAAGGTCGTCGACAACGACTTCACGAACCTCAGCCTCCTGCTCAAGGCCGGCTACGACGCCACCAAGGCGTGCAACGGCGGCACCCAGGTGGTCGTCCACACCGCCGACGCCGACAGCGACGCCCACGCCCGCTGGTTCTACGACGGCATCCGGGCGAAGGGCGTCCCGTGGGACATCACCGGCTTGTCCTACTACTGCTACTGGCACGGCACGATGGCGACCATGGCCGGCGTGGTGTCCGACGTGCGGTCCCGGTACGGCAAGCCGGTCGTCCTCGCCGAAACGGCCTACCCGTACACCACGGCCGACGACGACGGCACCCCGAACGTCATCTCGGCCGCGCAGCCGTGCGCGGGGTACCCGGCCACGCCGGCCGGGCAGGCGGCGAACTTCACCGCGGTCCAGGACACCGCCCGCGCGGCCGGTGCGATCGGCGTCTTCTACTGGGAACCCACCTGGTACGCGGTGCCCGGCAACGGCTGGGACCCGGCCGACATCGCCGGGTCCGGCAACGGCTGGGAGAACCAGGCCGTCTTCGACCGCTCCGGCCGGTTCAACGCACAGGTTCGCTGGCGGGCGTGAAAACGCTTTCTCAACCGAGTGGGCGGCGAGCTTAACGTTAAGCAGTTTGACCGGTTTCTGTCTCGTGGCCGGTGTTCCGCCCGGGTTCCGCGTGTTACCGTGGGAGCGCTCCCAGCCTGAAACTTTCCTGTCGAGTGGCTCTCCAGGAGGTCGGTAATGAACTGGCGATTCCTCCGCGTGCTCGTGGCCGGCCTGCTGCTGGCCGCCTGCGCCGTCGTGGCGCCGGCCGGGCCCGCCGCGGCCCGAGCGGCCGCGCCCACGCGGGTCATGGCGCTGGGTGACTCGATCACCGGGTCGCCCGGCTGCTGGCGGGCGTTGCTGTGGAAGCACCTCCAGGACACCGGCCACACCGACGTGGACTTCGTCGGCACCCTGCCCCCGCAGGGCTGCGGCTTCACCTACGACGGCGACAACGAGGGCCACGGCGGGTTCCTCGCCACCGGCATCGTCCGCGACAACCAGCTGCCCGGCTGGCTGTCGGCGACGCACCCGGACATCGTCCTGATGCACCTGGGCACCAACGACGTCTGGAACAACATCCCGGCGAGCACGATCCTCGACGCCTACACCACGCTCCTGGGTCAGATGCGCGCTGCCAACCCGGCGACCAAGCTGGTCGTCGCGAAGATCATCCCGATGAACCCCGCCAATTGCGCCGCCTGCGGCCAGCGGGTCGTCGACCTGAACAACGCCATCCCCGGCTGGGCGCAGGCGCATTCGACGGCCGCGTCGCCGATCACCGTCGTCGACCAGTGGACCGGGTTCGACACCGCCGCCGACACCGGTGACGGCGTGCACCCGAACAACACCACCGGCATCCAGAAGATGGAGAGCCGCTGGTACCCGGCGCTGGTGGCCGCCCTCGGCACCGACACGCCCGCCGCGACCGGCCTGCACGTCGACGGCACCCGGATCCTCGAGGGCAACGGGAATCCGTTCGTGATGCGCGGGGTGAACCACGCGTACGTCTGGTACCCGAGCCAGAACCGGGCCTTCGCCGACATCAAGTCCTTCGGCGCCAACACGGTCCGGGTCGTCCTCGGCAGCGGGCAGCGGTGGGGACCGACGCCGGCCGCGGAGGTCAACAGCGTCATCGGGCAGTGCAAGCAGAACCGGCTGATCTGCGTCCTGGAGGTGCACGACACCACCGGGTACGGCGAGCAGAGCGGGGCCGCCACCCTGGACCAGGCGGCGAGCTACTGGATCAGCGTCGCCAGTGCGCTGAAGGGCCAGGAAGACTACGTCGTGATCAACCTGGGCAACGAGCCGTTCGGCAACGACCAGCAGGTGAGCGCGACCTGGCCGACGGCGACGGGCAACGCGGTCAAGCGGCTGCGGGCCGCCGGGCTGACGCACCTGCTGATGGCCGACGCGCCGATGTGGGGCCAGGACTGGCAGAACATCATGCGCGACAACGCGGGCACGGTGTTCGCCGCCGACCCGCAGCACAACACCGTCTTCTCCATCCACATGTACGGCGTCTACGACACCGCGGCCGAGATCAACGCCTACTTCGACGCCTTCCGCACCGCCGGGCTGCCCCTGGTCGTCGGCGAGTTCGGCAACATGCACACCGACGGCAACCCGGACGAGGACACCATCATGGCCCAGGCGCAGGCCCGCGGCCTCGGCTACCTCGGTTGGTCGTGGAGCGGCAACAGCAGCGACGTCGCCTACCTCGACATGACGAACAACTTCGACCCGGCCGGCCTGACGACCTGGGGCCAGCGGTTCCTCAACGGCACCGACGGCGTCCGCCAGACGTCGAAGGAAGCCACCGTCTACGGCGGCGGCCAGGCGGACACCCAGGCACCGTCCGTTCCGGGCACCCCGGCCGTGTCGGGCGTGACGTCGAGCGGTGCCACGCTGAGCTGGACGGCTTCGACCGACAACGTCGGCGTCACGGGCTATGACGTCCTCCGCGCGCCGGGGGCGAGCGGTGGCACGTTCGCGGTGGTGGGGTCGACGGCGACGACGTCCTACACCGACAGCGGGCTGGCCGCTTCGAGCACGTACCGGTACCAGGTGCGGGCCAGGGACGCCGCCGGCAACACCTCGGCCGCTTCCGGCGCCGCTTCGGTGACGACGAGCGCGGGCGGCGGGACCGGGGCGTGCAAGGTCGCCTATTCCGCGTCGAACTGGGGTGGCGGCAACGGGTTCACCGCCAACGTCACCATCACGAACACGGGCACCGGCGCGCTCACGGCCTGGACACTGGGGTTCACCTTCGCCGGCGGCCAGCAGGTGACCCCGCCCGGCTGGGGCGCCACCTTCGCCCAGTCCGGCGGGGCCGTCACCGCCAAGAACCTGAGCTGGAACGGTTCGCTGGCGCCGAACTCCTCGACCGGCATCGGCTTCAACGGCACCTATACCGGTGCCAACCCGGCGCCGACGGCGTTCACGCTCAACGGCAACGCCTGCACGACCGGCTGAGTCCACTTTGGACAAGATCGTCCTGCACCGAACCCGGAACGGAGGAACCATGCGTGACTTCGGCAAGCGGCTGGTCTTCGCCGCCACCGGCCTGGTCGTGGCCGGGCTGCTGCCCGCCCCGGCCGCCGGCGCGGCCGCCGCTCCGCAGCTCGACCGGCTGAACCGCGGAGTGGTCAGCGTCCACACCGCACAGGGCAACACCGTCGGCTGGCGCCTGCTGGCCGGCGACCCGGCCGGCGTGGCGTTCAACGTCTACCGCGACGGCGCCAAGGTGACCGCGAACCCGGTCAGCGGGCCGACGAGCTTCGTCGACGCGGGCGCGCCCGCCGGGGCCCGGTACACCGTGCGGGCGGTCGTCGGCGGTGTCGAGCGGATGTCCGCCTTCGCCGCGGAGGACTCGCTGACCTTGCAGGGCGGTCTCGCCGCGAGCACCCGGGACGTCCCGATCCAGCCGCCGTCCGGCGGCACGACACCGTCGGGGGAGAGCTACACCTACACCGCCAACGACGCCAGTGCCGGTGACCTCGACGGCGACGGCCAGTACGAGCTCGTGCTGAAGTGGGATCCGACCAACTCGAAGGACAACTCGCAGTCGGGCTACACCGGCAACGTCTACGTCGACGCCTACCGGCTCGACGGCACCCGCCTCTGGCGGATCGACCTCGGGCGCAACATCCGCGCCGGCGCGCACTACACGCAGTTCCAGGTCTTCGACTACGACGGCGACGGCAAGGCCGAGGTGGCGATGAAGACCGCCGACGGCACCCGGTCGGGCACCGGCCAGGTGATCGGCAGCGCGAGCGCCGACTACCGCAACTCGAGCGGGTACGTCCTGTCCGGCCCGGAGTTCCTCACCGTGTTCAACGGCCAGACCGGTGCCGCGGTGTCCACGGTGAACTACGACCCGCCGCGCGGCACGGTGTCCTCGTGGGGCGACAGCTACGGCAACCGCGTCGACCGGTTCCTCGCCGGGACGGCGTACCTGGACGGCTCCCGCCCGAGCCTGATCATGAGCCGCGGCTACTACACCCGGACCGTGATCGCCGCTTGGGATTTCCGCAACGGCGCGCTGACGAAGCGGTGGACGTTCGATTCGAACTCGGCCGGCTCGCAGTACACCGGCCAGGGCAACCACCAGCTGGCCATCGCGGACACCGACGGCGACGGCCGCGACGAGATCGTCTTCGGGGCGATGGCGATCGACGACAACGGCAGTCCACTGTGGAACACCCGCAACGGCCACGGCGACGCCATGCACGTCGGCGACCTGATCCCGGCGCGGGCCGGCCTGGAAGAGTTCAAGGTGGACGAGGACAAGTCCAAGCCCGCCGCCTGGATGGCCGACGCGAGGACCGGCCAGATCATCTGGCAGAACGCCTCCTGCAACTGCGACAACGGCCGCGGCGTCTCGGACGACATCTACGCCGGCAGCCCCGGCGCCGAGTCGTGGTCGTCCGCGGTGTCCGGGTTGCTGAACACCAGCGGCCAGGACATCGGGCGCAAGCCGTCGTCGGCGAACTTCGTCATCTACTGGGACGGCGACGCTCAGCGCGAACTGCTGGACGGCACCCACATCGACAAGTACGGCACCGGCGGTGACACCCGGCTGCTGACCGCCTCGGGGGTGCACGCGAACAACGGCACGAAGAGCACGCCGTCGCTGCAGGCCGACCTGTTCGGCGACTGGCGCGAGGAGGTCGTCTGGCCGACGTCGGACAACCGCGCGCTGCGGATCTACTCGACCACGGACGCGACGAGCATCTCGCACGTGTCGCTGATGCAGGACCGCCAGTACCGGGAGGCCGTCGCGTGGCAGAACACGGCGTACAACCAGCCACCGCACGCCGGCTTCGCGCTCGCCGGCTGACGGCGGTGGCCCGCGCGGAGATCGATTAGGGTGGGTGGTGCCTGGGGGAAGGCGAGAACGAGGAGCAGCCGTGCCCACATTGACCGAATTGCCCCGGTGGACGATTCGGACCGCCGGCGACCAGGCCACCTTCACACCCACTGGCCCCGAAGCCGCGGCACCCGGGATGTCGCGCGGACTGGTCCTGCGCGAGGAAGACCTCCCCGGCTTCGCCAAGGCGCTCGGCGAGGTGATGAAGCTGCCGACCTACTGGACGGCACGCGCCCGGGCGGGCCGGCTCGCGCTCGACGGCGAGCCGGCCTGGTCGGCGCCCCGGCACGACCCGGCGGACGGCCTCGTCCACGTCGACGGCCCGTGCCACGGCTCGGGTGCCCCCTTCACCGTCGACCTGGCCGACGTCCGGGCCCTGCGGGTCCGGATCGCCGCCTACCTGCACCAGCGGGGGTTCGAGGCCCGGTCCGGCGGGTAGCCCGGTGGCACCCGCGGGAACAGGGAGACGACATGGCCATCCGGCTCGGCAGCACCGTGCTCAACTGCACCGACCTCGACAGGATGACCCGCTTCTGGGGCGCGGCGCTGGGCCTCGAGCCGTCCTCCGAAGACGACGGCTTCCGCCTGCTGCGCGGCCGGTACGTCAACCTTTCCCTGCAGCGATCCTCGGCGCCGGTGTCCGCGCGCGACCAGATGCACCTCGACCTCTACACCGACGACCAGCGGCACGAGGTCGACCGGCTGATCGGCCTGGGGGCGCGGTTCGTGCGGCACGTCGACGACGACCCGGCCGACGACTGGGTCGTCCTCGCCGACCCGGAGGGCAACCTGTTCTGCGTCTGCGCGAAACCGGCGGAGGAGGTCCGCGACCCCGCGGTCCGGGCGGCTGCCGGCCCGGCAGCGTAGTCTCGGTCTGTGCCGATGCCGACCGAGCGGGACAGCAGACCCCGCGACCACGTGTGCCGGGGGTACCGGCGGCGCGGCGAATTCGTGTCCCACGCGCAGGAGTTCCTGGCCGAAGGGCTGGCCGCCGGCGAGCGGGTGCTCTACGTCGCCCCTGGTGACGAGGCCGCGCTGACCGGGCAGCTGCGGGCGGACGAGCGCTGCGACGAAGGCCTGGACAGCGGCGCGGTCCAGGTCGCTTCGGTCGACGCGACGTACGCCATGGGAGCCGTCGTCGACCCCGCCGGCCAGGTCGAGCTCTACACCGCGGCGACCTCCGACGCGCTGGCGGCCGGGTTCACCGGGCTGCGGGTCGCGGCCGACGTGACGTCGCTGGTGCGCACCCCGGCCCAGGTGGACGCCTTCGCCCGCTACGAGCACCTGGTGGACCACTACATGGCCGGCCACCCGATGTCCGCGATGTGCGGCTACGACGTGGCCGAGCTCGGCGGCGACGTCGTCGCGCAGCTGGCGTGCATGCACCCCACCGACTACGACGGCGGGACCCGGTTCCACCTGCACGGCCACGCGCGCGGCGGCAGCGCCGCGGCGCTCGACGGGGAGCTGGACCTGGAGTCTCGCGGGAGCTGGCCGCTGGCGCTGGAGCGCGCCGGCCTTCGGTCCGAAGGAGGAACGATCGCCATCGACGCCGCCGGCCTCGACTTCGTCGACCACCGCAGCCTGGTCGCGCTGGCCGACTACGCCGAGCGGCACGCCACCACGGTGGTGCTGCGGACGAAACTGTCCACGCCGGCGCGGCTCCTGGAGCTGCTGGACCTGCCCGGCGTGCGCGTGGAGCGTGCCGCATGAACGTCCAGGGCTACGACCACGCCGCCGTCCACTACAGCGGCGACGAGGACCTGCTCGCCGTCGCCGTGCCGTTCCTGGAAGGCGGGCTGGCCGGCGGCGAACCGACGCTGGTGTCGCTGGAGCCGGAACGCGCCGAACTGGTGCGCGCCGCCCTGCCGTCGTCGGCGCGGGTGGAGTACCTGTCCACCAGTGACCTGTACGCGCGGCCCGCCGCGGCGATCAAGTCCTACCGCGAGCTGCTGGCCGGGTTCGTCGCCGGTGGCGCGGCCGGGATCCGCATCTTCGGCGAGATCCCGCAGGCGGCGATCGACACGTCGTGGGACTGGTGGGCCCGCTACGAGGCGGCGGTCAACCACGCCTACGGCGAGTTCCCGCTGCGCAGCATGTGCGCGTACGACACCCGGACGACGCCCCGCCACGTCCTCGACGACGTGGCCCGCACACACCCCTTCGTCGCCACCGCCGGCGGCGGGCACCGGACGAACACCGGCTACGTCGACCCGCTGGCGTTCCTGGCCGACCCGCGGCCGATGGCGCCGCTTCCGATCGAAGGCACCGCGCCGCTGGCCGAGCTCGCCGACCCGCGGCCGTCGGACGCCCGCCGGGCGGTGCTGGCCACGGCGCCGGTGGACCTGCCCGCGGACGAGGTGGACGACCTCGTGCTGGCGGTCAGCGAGATCGTGGACAACGCGCTCCGCCACGGCCGCCCGCCGGTCCGGGTGCGGATCTGGGCCGGCGCCGGGCAGATGGTCGTTTCGGTGCACGACACCGGGCCCGGGCCGGCCGATCCGTTCGCCGGGCTGCTGCCGGCGGACCGGAGCATCGGCGGCCGCGGGTTGTGGATCGCGCACCAGGTCTGCAGCGAGGTGACGCTGCACCGGGACGAGACCGGCTTCACGGCTCGTCTCACCGCGGGCCGTCCCTGGTGACGGTGGATCAGGCGCAGCGCGGCTGGCCCGGGCAGCTCCGCAGCAGCTTGACGACCGGCGCGGCCGGGATCGGCCCGTCCGGTTCCGGCATCCCCTGCGGCCAGGAGATCGACAGCGCGATCGCCGAGGAATTGTTGCGGTAGTTCGTCTCCAGCAGCGTCCGGTCCGCGTTCACCGTGTTCACCAGGTCGTACGTCCCGGTCGGGACGCGGGTGATGTCCAGCCACTGGAAGTCCACGGTGAACTTGTAGTCGTCGCCCGAGCCGACCGAAATCCCTTCGAGCACTTCCAGGGCCGTGGGTTCGTGGTGGCGGCACATGTTTTCGCGCAGGGTCGCCGCGAGGTCGGCGTCGGGTCCGGTGTCGCCCGGGACGTGGGCCAGCAGGGCGGCGTCGTGCACCTCGAACCGGTCGCCGAGGCAGAAGCCGTTCTTGCGGTCGGTGACCACCGTCTTGCCCTGCCGGGAAACCAGCGCGAAGTGCTCGAAGTTCATCAGGTGCCAGTGCTGGTGGGCGAGCGCCGGTTCGTAGTACGTGAACGCCCCGGTGGCCCGCTGTGCCGCCGCGTAACTGCCCGGGATCGCCCCGGTCGTGCCGATGCGCAGCGCCTGCCGGACCGTCATGTTCGCCTGCTGCGTGGTGTCGCGGCGGCCGTACAGCAGGAGCGGCCCGTCGCCGACGTTCTCCTCCGAGCTGGTGAACCGCAGCCGGACGGCCTTCGCCGCCGACGGCGCGACGCAGGGGCCGTTGGGCGCGGCCGGGTCGATCACCGGGCAGACGTCCCAGGCCGTGCACAGCGGGAGGAGCCCGGCACTGCCGCCGGCGCACCCCGGCGGGGCCTGGCGGAGGTCGGGGAGGAGGAAGTCCGGCCCGGTGTCGGCGCGGGGAGCGGAGGCGGAAACGGTGGCCGTGAGGGCCACGAGCGCCAGTACCGCGAATTTCTTGAGCAAGAGCGGGCCGTCCTGTCCGGTATTCCGATCGCGGTCAGTCTAGGGCGTCCGCAATTCCACCGGGCGACACCGTGTCGTCACACGATCGACTGAGTGTCCCGCGGTTTCCGGGTTCCGGTCAGTAGCGTGCGGCGAACTCCCCGCCCGAAAGGACCGCACCGCATGTCGACGACCACCGCAGATTTCCGTGGAGCCGGCTCGCCGGCCGTGGGGCCCGCCGGAACCGGGGGGATCACGCTGGTCTGCGGCACGCGGCCGGAACTGATCAAGCTGGCGCCGCTGATGCGGGTGTTCGGCGACGAGTGCGCCGTCGTCTACACGGGACAGCACTACGACCGCTCGCTGTACTCGCGCATCCGCGCGGATCTGCCGCCGTCCGACCGGTTCCACGAACTCGGCGTGGGTGCCGGCCGCCGCGGCGGCCAGCTCGGCCGGACGATCAGCGCGGTCGACGAGGTCCTCGCGGACCGGCCCGGCCGGGCGGTGATCGTCCAGGGCGACACGACATCGGCGCTCGCCGGCGCGCTGGCGGCCAACGCGCACGACCTCCCGCTGGTGCACGTCGAGGCCGGGCTGCGCAGCCACGACCGGGCGATGCCGGAGGAGCACAACCGGGTGCTGATCGACCACCTCGCCGACCTGTGCTGCGCGCCGACCGAGCTCAACCGGACTCACCTGCTGGCGGAAAACGTGCCGGAGGACCGGATCACCGTCACCGGCAACACCGTCGTCGAGGCACTGCAGGCCGCGCTGCCGTCCACAGAGGACCGCCGGGCGGTGCTGTCGGCCCGGGGCCTGGAGCGCGACCGCTTCGTCCTGGCGACGATCCACCGCCCGGAGAACGTCGACGACGCCGCGCGGCTGGCGGTGATCCTGCACGAGCTGGGCCGCCTGCCGCTGCCGGTGGTGTTCCCGCTGCACCCGCGCACGGCCAAGAGCATCGACCGGTTCGGCCTGCGGCACCTGCTGGAGCCGCTGGTCGAGCTGGAGCCCCAGGCCTACCCGGCGTTCCTCGCACTGGCCGCGGAGGCGGCGGTCCTCGTGTCGGACTCCGGTGGCATCCAAGAGGAAGCAAGTGTCCTCAAACGACCGGTGGTGGTGGTCCGGCGCAGCACGGAGCGCCCGGAGATCGCCGGCACGTTCGGCACCCGGGTGCTCCCCGGCCCGGGCATCGGCGCGGAGGTGGCCCGCTGGCTCGACGACGTGGCCGCCCACCGCGAGCGCCTCCACCACCTCCCCTCCCCGTACGGCGACGGATCCGCCGCCACCCGCATCGCGACGGCCCTCGCCGCCCTCCTCGATCAGCGAGCCGGGGCGGCGGCGGGCTGATCCGCCAGCAAGGAGACCACGTCGTTGGCCAGCCGGACGCTCGAGTTCCAGCTCGTGACGTCCGGGTAGACGTGGGCGGTGGTGGCCAGCAGTAGTCCGGTTCCCTCGACCGTCACCGGCGGGCGCTGGGCCAGGTATCCCAGCGGGTACACCGGTTCCACGAACGGTGCCTTGAACACCCGGACCTCCTCGACGTCGTCCGCGCCGAGCTGCGGGTACAGCTGTCGCAGCTGTGCCGTCCAGCGCGCCGCGATCGCCGTGTCGTCGTCGCGGTACAGCGGGGAGCCGCGGTCCGTGTAGTGCATGACGTACGCCAGGTGGCGGCCGTCGTGCACGCCGGCCAGCGCGGACATCGCCACGACGCCGTCGAACTCCGTGCCCGAGTGCAGTACCGGTGTCCAGTAGTGCTCGGTGACCGGCTTCCGGAGGAAGAACACGCCGTTGACCACGCCCTGGTAGGGCAGCTCCACCTGGGGCAACCGGGCGGCGAGCGCGTCGTCGGCGATGCGCCGCAGCAACGGCAGCGGCACCGTCGAGATCACGTGGTCGGCTTCCAGGACCTCGCCGTCGGCCAGGGTGACGACCGAACGGCCGTCGCCGCTGCTCAGCCGCCGGACGGGCGTCGACGTGCGCACCACGCCGCCCTCGCGCGAAATCGACGTCCGCAGGGCGTCGATGATCGCCTTGTAGCCGCCGTCCGGGTAGCCGCGGGTGGCGACGTTGCGCTCGCGGCCGAGCCGCTGCCACAGGTACAGCGCCGGCACGTCCCCGAACGACGGCCCGAACTTCGAGCCGAACATCGGCGCGAAGAGCCGCTCCCAGACGACGCCGCCGTAGAGCCCGCGCAGCCAGTCCTCGGTGCGGAGCGTGTCGAGGTCGCGGCCCTGCCCCAACCGGCGCAGCAGCAGCGAAACCACGCCGAAGCGCACGCGGTCGTGCAGCCGCAGCGGGGAGAAGCGGAGCAGGTCGAGCGGGGAGTTGAAACCGTGGTGGCGGCCGTCGACGACCATGCCCATCGTCGTCTCCCGCCACCGCACCGCGTCCCGCAGGCCGACTTCGCCCAGCAGGGCCAGCAGGCTCGCGTCCGACGGCATGATGCAGTGGTAGAAGCGCTCGATCCACCGGTCGCCGTGGGCGAAGAACGTGCCGAGGCCGCCGAGCTGGTCGCTGCTCTCCAGCAGGGTGACGCGGGTGCCGCGGCGGGCGAGGCGGTGGGCGGCGGCGAGGCCGCAGATGCCGCCGCCGATCACGGCGACGTGCGGGGAGTCGGGAGAGGTCACCGGGTCACAGCTTCCGGTAGGGCGCCGGGCTGAGCCGGTCGCGGGCGAGCAGTTTCAGGTATTGCACGACGGTCCGCCGCAGCTTCAGCTTGCTCGGCCCCTGTTTGCGGTCGTACCGCAGGGCCAGCGGGACCTCGGTGATCACCGGGCGGCAGTGGCGCAGCTTGAGCAGCAGCTCCACCATGCAGGCGAACCCCTGCTCCTCGATGAGCCGCTCGCCCCAGTGCGCCGACGCCCGCGCCAGCAGCGACGCCCGGTAGGCGCGGTAGCCGCTGGTGAAGTCCCGGACGCCGTCGACGTCGAGGGCGCGGTGGAACAGCTGGGCCGCGCCGCGCGAGAGCAGCCGCCGCCCGAACGGGGCGGTGCGGTCGTCGCCGCCCGGGACGAACCGGGAGCAGATGGCGACGTCCGCGCCGGCGGTGATCTCCGCCTGCAGCGCGCGGATCAGCGACGGGTCGTGCGTGTCGTCGGCGTCCATCACGACGACGACGTCGTCGGGGCCGGCTTCCTCCAGCGCCGCCCGGAGCCCGGACTGCACCGCGCGGCCGAGCCCGAGGTTCACCAGGTGCCGCACGACGCGGACGTCGAGCCCGCAGTAGCCGGCCTCGGCCACCGCGACGGTGGCGTCGGCCGAACCGTCGTCGACGACCCAGACGGTGACCTCTTCGGTGCGGGCCACGTCGGCGAGCCGGTGCAGCAGCGGCGGCAGGGACGCTTCTTCGTTGAACGCGGGCAGCACGACGTGCGCCCGTCCGCCGGTCCGGCCCGCGGTGGGGTCTCCTCCGGTGCGGTCCGGTTCGGACAGTGTGGCCAGGGTGGTCTCTTCGCGTGCCACGGTTCCCCTCGTCTCGTCTTTGCGCATCACCCGGCCGGAATCGGGTTTCGTGCGGCCGTCGAGTCCTATTCGGCTATGTTGTGTGGTTTCTTTAGTGGCCCCGGAAGTCCCTCGGAAGGATGCGTGTCATCAGAATTACTTGGTGTTCCCGAAAATCACCGGATCGGGTTGGTGGGCCGCCCCGATCGAGTGCATTTCCGGGGACGCGCGGAAAAATTCACCCGATCGAGCCGGTGTTGCCTCGAATGGCTGAGTCGTGAAGAAAGCGAGAATGGAATCCTCATGTCAAGTAGAGGTCGAGACCGGTGACTGAACTCAGAGACACGGTCGTCACCGAAGCGGTGCCGGCGCAGCGGCGCGTCCGCACGGGCGACCGGCCGCGCGACGCCGTCCGCTCCCGCCCGTTCCTCGCCCGGGTCAACGCCGTGGCCGTGCTGCTCGTCGCCGTCGACGGCGCCGCCTGGCTGACCGCGGTGCTGCGGACCGGGCCCGGCCCGGCGTGCGCGGTGGTGACCGCCGCGGCCCTCGCCGGGGCGCGCGTGGCCGGCCGCGTCCACCGCCGCCGCCTCTGGCTGTCCTGGCTGCAGGACCTCCCGCGTTCGGTCACCGCCACCGCACTGGCGTTCGCGCTCGTCACCGGGTTCGGCCTGGTGGCCGGGGTGGACGGCGACGACACGGCCCGGATGCAGGAGGTCGTGCTGTGCTTCGCCGTGCTCAGCGAGGCCGTCCGCCCGGCCGTCTTCGCGTTCGGCCGGTGGGGGCGGCGCCGGCTGCGGCGCTGCGACCGGGCCGTCGTCGTGGGGTCCGGCCGGATCGGCGGCGAACTGGTCCGCACCATGCTGGAGCACCCCGAATTCGGGCTGCTGCCGGTCGGCGTCGCGGCGTCCGGCCGGGAGCCGGTGCCGTCCGGGCTGCCGGTCGAGCGGATCGACGGCGACCTCACCGGGGCCATCACCCGGCTGCGCGCGGGCACGGTGATCCTCGCCCCGGCCGACGACCGCGACCACGCGATCGTCGACGCCGCCATCACCGCCCACCGCCTCGGGTGCGTCACCCTGGTGCTGCCGCACCTGTTCGAGCTCTGCCCGGACGGCCCGGGCGTCGACCGCCTCCGCAGCTACCCGCTGGTGTGGCTGGGCGGCGCGCCGACCCGGCGGCCGAGCTGGTGGGTCAAGCGCGCGGTCGAGACGGCGCTGGCCGCGGCCGCGCTCGTCGTCCTCGCCCCGGTCATCGCGGTCTGCGCGCTCGCGGTCGCGGTGGAGAGCGGGTTCCCGGTGTTCTTCCGGCAGGTGCGGGTCGGGATGGACGGCGGCACGTTCGTCCTGTTCAAGCTGCGCAGCGTCCGGCAGGCCGCCGTCGACGATTCGCAGACGCGCTGGTCGGTCGCGGGGGACCACCGGGTCGGCCCGGTCGGCCGCTTCCTGCGCCGGTCCTCTTTGGACGAACTGCCGCAGCTGTGGAACGTCGTGCGCGGTGACATGTCGCTGGTCGGCCCGCGGCCCGAGCGGCCGGTGTTCGTGCACGAGTTCTCCGCCGTCCACGACCTGTACTGGGCCCGGCACCGGGTGCCGACCGGGCTGACCGGGCTGGCGCAGGTGCACGGCCTGCGCGGGGACACCTCGATCGCGGACCGGGCGCGCTACGACAACTACTACATCGCGAACTGGTCGTTGTGGCTCGACGTCAAGATCATCATCCTCACGGTGGGAGAACTGCTGTGCCGAAGGCAACGCTGAGCCGCCGTCGCCCGGCGGCGTCCTGGACGGCCACGGTGGTGCTGCTGGCGAGCTGCCTGGCCGGCTGCGTCGCCAGCTCGGCGCAGGAGCTCGCCGCGCCGCCGCCGAAGCCCCTGGCGCCCTGCGCGTGGTGGTACGGGATCGGCCAGCCGCCGACGGCGCAGGAGATCGAGCTCGCGGCCAAGCGCTACCAGGTCGTCGTGCTCAACGCCGACCAGGGCGCGGCCATGCGCCGGCTGCACCAGCTCAACCCGCGGGTGAAGGTGCTGGTGTACAAGGACCTGTCGAGCACTCGCAACTATGCGGGCGCGGTCGACAGCGGCCAGGACGCGGTGTTCCTGCCGAGCGGGATCGGGTACGTCGCCGCGCAGGAGCACCACCCGGAGTGGTTCGCCCAGGACGTCAACGGCCGCCGGATCGAGTGGCAGGGCTACCCGAAGCACTGGCAGATGACGGTGTGGAACCAGGACTACCAGCAGGCCTGGACCGACGCCGTCGTCGCGGAAGTGAAGCGCGAGGGCTGGGACGGCGTCCTCGCGGACAACGACTTCAACTCCCTGAGCCACTACTCGTCCGCGGTGCTGGCGGGCACGGCGAACGTCACGGAGACCGACCGCAAGCTCCGCGACGGCCTGGACGCGTTCCTGGCCAAGGCCGGCGACGCCCTGACGAACGCGGACAAGCTCCTGGTGCCCAACGTGTCCGAGACGCACCTGGTGCCGGGCCGCTGGACCGCCCACTCCCGCTTCGGCGGCGCGATGGAGGAGAACTTCGGCTTCCGCGAGAACGGCGGCACCGGCGGGTTGCTGACGTTCCGCGGCAACGAGTTCCAGGAACTGCGCGCGCAGGCGGCGCTCGGCGAGTCCCTGTTGCTGCTGGTGACGCGGACACACAACGCGCGTGAGGAGCGGTCCGGTTACGCGAGCGCGGCGTTGCTGGCGGGCCCGCGCACGTGCTGGACCCGCGCGACGACGGACGACTACCGCGACCCGGAGTGGTCGACGCTGCAGGATTCCGGGCTCGGCGAAGCGGTCGACGCGGCGAGCCGGCTGCCCAACGGCGTCTGGAGCCGCACGTTCACCAACGGCTGGGTCGCGGTCAACCCGACGGCGTCCAGCCAGACGGTGGTCCCCCCGGAGGGCCTCGTCAAGCCCGGCGCACCCCCGACCCCCACTTCGTCCCCCACGTCTTCACCCACCCCCACCACAACTTCGGCCCCACCCCCGCTCACCATCGAAGCCGCGGACGCGGTCGTCCTGGTCGACCCGCGCCAGCTGGTGAAGCGAGGAGCCTGGCGAGTCACCCGCGACGAGTTCCGAGTCGGCCGCCTCTGGGCCCGCTGACCCGTGTCGCCTCCAATCACGCGAGTTCCGGCCCGAATCACGCGAGTTCCGGCCCGGATCACGCGAGTTCCGGCCCGAATCACGCGAGTTCCGGCTCGGATCACGCGAGCTCGGGCTCGGATCACGCGAGTTCCGGCCCGAATCACGCGAGTTCCGGTGTCTGGAGGGGCATCACCCGTGATCGGAGGGCATCACGCGTGATTGAAGGGTCGACACGATGTCGTCAGCTTCTCGTAGAGGTCGAGGTGACGGCGGGCGCAGGACTCCGGGCGGTAGCGGGCGTGGGCGCGTTCGGCGAGGAGACGGCCGAGCCGGCCCGGGTCCGGCTCGGCGAACAGGGCGCGTAGGCGCTCGGCCAGGGCCGGGACGTCGCCCGGCGGGGCGAGGAACGCGGGGCCGCCCGGGACGTCGAGCATCGCGGGGACGCCGCCGGTGGCCGTCGCCAGGACCGGCTTGCCCGCCGCCATCGCTTCGGCCACCACCAGCGGCTGTTGCTCCATTGTGGACGGCAGGACCAGCGCGTCGGCGGCCGCCAGCAGCGCCGGGACGTCCGGCCGGAAGCCGAGGAACGTCACGCGCCCCGCCAGCGGCTCCTGCCGCGCGGCCCGCTCCGCCGCCGCCCGCTCCGGGCCGTCGCCGACCACCGTCAGCCGCGCGTCGGAAGGCAGCACGCCCGGGAGGGACAACGCCGCCAGCAGGTCGAGCAACCCCTTGCGCTCCACCAGAAGCCCGGCGAAGACGAGGTGCCGCACCGGACCCCGCGGCGGGGACGGCGAGGCCTCGGCGACGCAGTTGTCGACGTGCACGATCCGCCGCTCGGGCACCCGCAGGCGACGGCGCAGGAACGCCCCCATCGCGGCAGCCGGCACGATCGTCCGGTCCAGGATCCGCGCGACGACGGCGTCCGCGGCCAGCACCGTCCGCGTGTACGCCGACGGCCCCGCGGCTCCCCGCACACCCCGGAACCACGGCTCCGCGACGTCGTCGGGCACGCCGTGGTAGGTCTGGACCAGAGCCGGGCCGCGCCCGAACCGCAGGCCGGCGATCACCAGCCCCGCGCGCCGGTCCTGCGCGTGCACGACGTCGGGCCGCCACGCCCGCAGCGCCGCCCGCGCCCGGCCCGCCGCGGCGAGGTCCTCCTTGTCGGCCACCGCGAGTTCCTCGTGGAGGCCGTCGAGCAGCGAAGCTCCCCGCGCGGGCACGGGACCGAAGACGCGGACGTCGTGGCCGTCGGCGGCCAGCGTCGCGGCCAGCCGGACGGTGACGTCCACCGGGCCGCCGCGGTCCTGGGTGAGCAGATAGGCGATGCGGGTCACGAGAGGCGCTCCGACGGGGTGAGTTTGTCGACGAGGGCGGCGATCTGGTCGGTCATCCGCCCCCGGTCGAAGGACAGTTCCACGCGCCGGCGGCCGAGTTCGCCTTCGCGCCGGGCCAGCGCGGGTTCGGCCAGCCGCGCGGCGACGGCCTCGGCGAGCAGGCCGACGTCACCGGGCGGCACCATCGCGCCCGCGTTGGCGACGCTCTGGCGCATCCCGCCGACGTCGAACCCGACGATCGGCCGCGCGCACGCCATGGCTTCCAGCGGCACCAGCGCCATGCCTTCGGCACGCGAGGGCAGGACGACGACGTCCGCGGCGGTGTACCAGGTCGCGGGGTCGTCGGTGTGGCCCGGCCAGTGCACGGACGCGTGCCCCGCGACCGGGTGCCGCTCCCGCCAGAGCGGGCCCATCGGGCCGTCGCCGGCGAGGACGAGCTGCGCGTCCGGCAGCCACCGGAGCACCGCGGGCCACGCCGACAGCAGCTGGTCCTGGCCCTTGAGCTCGGCGAGCCGGCCGAGGCAGACGGCGATGGGCGCGTGTTCCGGCAGCCCGAGCCGCCGGCGCGCGGCGGCCCGGTCACCGGGGACGAACCGGGTGGTGTCGACGCCGTTGCAGACGACCTCCGCCTCGGCGGTCACCCCGGCGGCCCGCCCGGAAACGAGCTCGTCGTCGCTCACGCACACGAGAAGGTCGGTCCACCGCGAAGCGAACCGCTCCCACGCGGCGGACGCGCGCAGCAGCGGCCCGCTCGCCGACTCGAAGGACCACATGTGGGGCTGGAACACCGTGGGCCGTGAGCCGCGCACGGCCAGCCGCCCGGCCAGCCCGGCCTTGGAGCTGTGCAGGTGGACGACGTCGGGGTCGAGGCCGGCGAGCAGCCGGCGCAGCCGCAACGCTTCGGTGAACGAGCCGGGCCCGGGCGAGCGGCCGGCGGACCAGCTGCGCAGGGCGACCCCGTGCTCGCGCGCGCGGTCGGGGAGCCAGCCGGACGGCGGGCAGGCGATGGTGACCGACCACCCGCGATCGCGTTGGGCGACGGCGAGTTCCAGCACGACCGCGGCGACCCCGGCGGTGACCGGCTGGGTGACGTGCACGAGCTTCACCGGAGCCCTCCTCGCCGCAGTTCGGCGAGCGCACTGCGCTGCAACATCACCGTCGCCCCGGCGTACCCGGCGACGAGCACCACCGCCTCCGCCACCACCCCCGGCAGCGAGCCTCCGAACCACCGTCCGGCCACCACCGCCGGCACCGCGCCCGCCACGCAGGCCAGCGCCACGCGAACCGCCATCCCGCCCAGCTCCGCCACCGGCGGCGCCACGCCCACCCCGGCCAGCACCCGCCACGCGACCGGCACCACCAGCCACGCGGCCGCGAGCTGCACGACCGACACCGCCCCGATCCCGGCGTGCGTCAGCACCACCAGCCCCACCGCGAGCAACACCAGGTGCGTCGTCTCGAGCGCCAGATACCGCCGCACGTGCCCGGTCGCTTTCACCGCCTGGTACCAGATCTGCAGCAGGCAGATCCCCACGCCGTAGCCCGACAGCAGCACCAGCGGCCCGGCCGCCCCCGCCCAGCGCTCGCCCAGCAGCATGACGTGGCCGGCGAGGACCGCGAGCGCCAGGTACAGCCCGCCGGTCACCACGAGGACGGCCCGGGTGAACCGCGCGACCGCCCCGGCGAGCGGCGCCCCTTCGCGCCGCAGCCGCGTGAACACCGGGAACGCGACCGCGCCGAGCACGACCGCCACCATGATGTACGGCACCCACGCCAGCCGGTACGCCAGCGAGTAGACGCCGACCGCGTCCGGCCCGAGCGCGTGTCCTACCGCGAAGTAGTCGACGTTCACCAGCAGCGCGCCCACGACCGCCGCCGGCCCGACCACGGCCACCCAGCCCAGGACTTCGTGCGCGGCCGCGGTGTCCCAGCACGGCCGGACGCCACCGCGGGCGAGCGCGCCGAACAACGGCTGCGACACCGCCGTGGCGAGCAGGCCGAGCACCAGCGACAGCGGCCCGGCGCCGGACACGGCGAGCACGACCGTCAGCACCGCGCCCAGCACCGCGCTGCCGCCGTCGGGCAACAGCCGCCGCCGGAAGTCGAGCTCGCGGTGCATCAAGCCCATCTGCACCCCGCCCGCCGCCGAGAACGGCAGGCCGAGCGCGGCCAGCCGGACCAGCCCGGCGGCGTCCGGCGTGCCGAGCAACGCCGTGAGCGGACCGGCCAGAGCCACCAGCGCCACGGCCAGGACGAGCCCGGCGCCGACGCTCAGCGTGAGCACCGTGCCCGCCGTCCGGCGCGGGTCGCGTTCGGTGCGCCCGATGACGTCGTAGACGCCGATCGACTGGACGACCTGGCCGAGGTTCACCAGCGCCACCGCGAGCGCCACGGCGCCGAGCTGGCCCTCGGTGAGCAGGGCGGCCAGCACCAGCGTGACCAGCATCTGGCTGCTCTTGCTGACGAGGTTGACCACGCCCAGCCACAGCGAGCCGCGGACCGCGCGGGTCCCGAGCGCGGCCGTCACGCGGCCCTCCTCGCGGCGACCACGGCGAGCACCCACGCCACGACCACCGCGGCCCCGTCCACGGTCACCGACGTCCGCGGCCCCAGCAATCTGTCCACTGTGTACAGATGGGCGAAGGGGACGGCGAGCGCGAGGACGGCCAGTCCGCCCGCACCCCACCCGGGTTCGCCCCGGTGGCGCCACCACAGCGCGGCCACCACGGCCATCGCGGGCACGGCGATCAGCACGTCACCGGGCTGGTGCACCACGCAGACGACCACGGCGAGGAGGGTCAGCAGATCGGCGACCGGCTCGTTCGCGCGCCGGACGAGCAGCGCGCTCGCGACGAGCACCCCGGCCAGCACCAGCAGCTCGGAGGGCGTCCAGCCGGTGACGCGGAAGACCACCGCGGCGACGTCGATGCGTTGCGCGGTCACGGAATCGACGGCGCCGTAGTCGGTGCCGCGGGCGTGGGCGAGGTTCGCGAGGACGACGTCGACGAACGGCCCGATGCCGCCCCCGCGCACCACGAGGAGCACGACGACCGGCAGGCTGGCGGCCGCGGCGATGGCGGTGCCCAGCAGCGCGACCCGTCGCGAGCCGCGGGCGAACAGCAGGACGGCCAGCGGGAAACCGTACTGCGGCTTGAGCCAGGCGAGCGCGAGGGCGACGGCCGCCCACCCGGGCCGGTCGCGCCGGGCGAGCAGGGCCCCGGCGGCGCCGAGGGCGATCAGCGGGTTGATCTGGCCGACGTAGAGCTGCGCCTTGCCGACCTGGCTGGTCACGAGCAGCGCGGAGACGACGGCGGTGGTGACGCCGAACGGCACCGGAACGTACCGCCGGACGGCGTGCGCGGTCAGCGCGGCGAGCGCGACGAGCAGCAGCAGCGAGAAGAGGGTGAACGCGACCGCGCCGACCCGGTAGCCGGGCAGGGCGAACGGGGCGTGCAGGATGAGGTGGTAGGGCTGGTAAAGGTTGAAGTCCTGGCGCACCGGCCAGTGCGCGAACATCGCGGCCGGGTCGTAGGGGTTGCCACCGGCGAGGAACTCGCGGATGGGGAAGTAGAGGGCGTCCCGGAAGTCCTGCAACCGCTCTTCGCCCGCGACGGCGGGGGTGGGCAGCGGGACCTGCCACGCGGGGGAGACGGCGTGCCAGGCGCTCACCACCCCGGCGAGCGTCGCGAGGAGCAGGACGAGACGCTGCTTGGGGGACATGCCGCGCTGTTCAAGGGCAACGCTCGGCTTCGAGGTCATGCCAGCACCACCGCCACCAGCACCGCGTCCACCGGCAGCACCCCGACCGCCGCGGTCAGCTCGGCCTGGTCGCGCCCACCCGTCGTCACCGCGACCACCGAGGCGCCCTCGCCGCTCTCCTCCGGCAGCCCCGCCGCCAGCTTGGCCGCGACCTCGGTCAACGACGGGGTCACCGGCACCACTCGCACCGGCCGTCCGGCCGCGCGGCACAGCACCGCCAGCCGGTCCGCCGCCGACGGGTCCTCCTCCCGCAGCACCGCCACCGGGCGACGCACGCCCGCCGCCGCCAACGCCCGGCGCACCGGGCCGGGGCCCGCGCCGCCCGGTGTCAACCGGCGCACGGCCGTCGTCGCCAGGCCCGCGGCGACCGCGCCCACCAGGGCCAAGCCGCCCACCAGCCGCACGTCCGGGGCCACCGTGACCACGTCGGGCCGCGCGTCCAGCGTCCGCAGCTTCCCGGCCGGCGCCAGCAGATCCGCGTCGATCATCGCCTTGCCCAGTGCCATCGCCGCGGCTCCGGCTTGCTCGGCCGAGGGCGCCCGCACCGACAGCCGCGCCAGGCCCGAGGCCGGGACCAGCTCGACCGCCACGTGCCCGGCCAGCTCGTCCGCGCTGTACCCCGAAACCGGGGCCGCCGCCGCGAGCACGGACGGGCTGCGGGCCAGTTCCACCACCGCCGGCAGCGCCAGCGACACGACCTCGCCGTACGGCGCACCGTCCGCCGCGGCGGGGGCGGCGAGCAGGCTCACCCGGCCCTGGTACTCGGCGCCGCGGGTCAGGCCGACGACCAGCACGAGCGCACCCACCAGCAGCGCCACGACGACGCTGGAAACCACGGACTTCATCGGGCACCTCGGAGCAATTCGTCGTAGGACTTCATGAGCGTGTGCGGGTCGTAATCGCGTTCGATGGCCCGGATTCCCTCAGCACCAACGGTTTCTCGCGTGGCCGGGTCGAACAGCAAGCGATCGAGCGCGGCCGCCGTCGCGGCCGGATCCGCGGGCGGCACCACGAGCCCGCCACCCCCGGCGAGCACCCCGCCGATCCCGCCGACGTCCGTCGCGACCACCGGCCGCCCGGCCGCCATCGACTCCAGGACCGCCAGCGGCAGGCCCTCCCAGTCGCTGGTCAGCACCGTCACGTCGGCCGCGGCCAAGAGGTCCGGCACGTCCGCGCGCGTCCCGAGGAACTCGACCCGGCGGCCCAGCGCCGCGGCCCGGCGCTCCAGCTCCGGACGCAGGCTGCCGTCGCCGGCCAGCCACAGCACGGCGTCGCCGTCGACCGCGGCCCAGGCGTCCAGCAGCACGTCGTGCCGCTTCTGCGGTTCGAGCCGGGCCAGGCAGAGCGCGACCGGCGTCCGCGAAGGGACGCCCAGCGACGCGCGGATCTCCGCGCGCCCGAACACCGGCGTCCTCGGGAACACGGCGTTGGGGATGACCACCGGACGCTGCAGTCCCGACGCCGTCAGCCGGTCCGCGGTGGCCTGCGAGACCGCGACGACCGCGCCGGACGTGCGGCGCAGGATCCGGGCCGCCGCGGCGTAGTCCGGCTCGGCCACGCCGTGGAAGACGGTGATCGGCCGGCGTCCGGCCAGGCGGGTCACCAAGCTCGCGCCGACGTTGTGGGCCAGCACGACGTCGGGCCGGAACCGCGAAATCGCCCGGCGGGTCGCCCAGGCCGCCTTCAGCACACCCGTCTTGCTGCGGCGGGCGAGCGGCACCGGGAACGTCGGCACGCCGGCCGCGGCGAGCGCGTCGGCGCGGAAGCCCCCGCCGCTGGCGACGGCGGACACCCAGCCGTACTCCTCGCCGCGGGTCACCATGCCGGCCACGAGCGTCTCCGCTCCGCCCGCCCCCATCTCACTGATCACGTGCAGCACCCGCATCGGCGCTCCCCTCTCCTTCTCGAACCCGGGCTTCGGCCGCGACGGCGAGCGCGGCCAGCGACCACAACGGCAGGTAGTACTGCTCGGACAGGAACGTCGAGGTGACCAGCACGGCGAGCAGGGACGCCTGGATCGCGACCGCTTCCGTCCGCCGCGGCCCGGGGCCGGCCTGCCGGACCGTCCGCTCGCTCGCCACCGCGGCGACGCCGACCACACCGGCGAACAGCGCGAACCCGGGCAGGCCGAGTTCCGCGGCGACCTCGAGGTACATGTTGTGCGCCACCGGGGTCTGCTCGTCGACCTCGGCGTTGTGCGACTCGGCGGCGTAGTGCTCGCGGAACCCGCCGGGGCCGACGCCGAGCCCCGGCCGGCCGGTCAGCATCCGGGCCGCCGCCTGCCAGCGCAGCTCCCGGGTGTCCACATTGGTCGCCGCGATGAAGCTCTTCTCCTGCAGCGCCCGGTCCAGCTGCGGCCCGGCGAACAGCAGCGCGCCCAGCCCCAGCCCGGCGACCGCGACGGCCGCGGCGGCGAGCACCCGCCACGGCAGCACGCGGCGCAGCAGCAGCCAGCCGACCGCGGCGGTCAGGCCGAGCGCGCCGCCGCGGGAGAACGTCGCCGTCGCGCCGGCCACCAGGACGATGCCCGCGGCGGTCAGGACGAACCCCCGGCCACGGCGGTGCAGGGCCGCGAGCAGCGGGACGGCGGCGACGAGGAAGTAGGCCAGGTCGTTCGGGTCCGGCTGCGGCCCGCTCGCGCGCGCTTCACCCTCGGCGACCAGGCTGTAGAGGGCGCCCGCACCGGCGACGGTGGCGCCGGCGGCCGCGGCCAGCAGCAGCCACCGGATCGGGACCTCGCGGCTCGCGACGTCCGCGAGCACCGCGGTGACCACCAGGAACGGCAGCCAGCGCACGGTGTACTCGGCGGTGAACGCGCCGGCCGCGTGCACGGACGCCGTCGCCGCCAGCACGACCGCGAGCAGCGCCAGGACCGCGTGCAGCGGCGTCGGGCGGGGTGGCTGCCGACGGCGGATCCGCACGACGAGCCAGACGACGACGAGCAGCGCGGGCGCGGCCTTCCCGAGCTGGCTCTGCACGGCCGTCAGGTAGCCCTCGACCGGCGCCAGGGCGACGGTCGCGCATGCGAGGACCCGAAGCAGGGTTGCCTCGACGGTTTCGCGCCGGGCCGGCCGGACGACCGTGACCGGTGTCATCTGCCGAGGTCCAACCTGGTCACCGGCCGGGTCCGCCGCACGGCCGTCCGGCGCACGTACTCCCCGGTAGCGACGACGTCGAAGTGCTCGCGCAGCGCGGAAAGCACCCAGCCGAGCCAGGCCACCTTCCGCGCGCCGGGTGCGGCCATCCCGGGGAAGAACTCCATCCCGGGCGCGTCGGCCGCCCCGAGGACGTCGGTGGGGTGCAGCAGCAGTGACGGCGAGACCCCGCGGACGAGACAGAGCCGCAACGCCGTCCGGAAGTACGCCCGGGCCAGCCGCGGCGAGACCGCGTGCAGCTGCAGGAGGTACGAGCCGTGGATCGGCGTGCGCAGCAGCGGCATCGTCGTCACCGGCAGCTCGACCAGCGCGCTGCCCGCGCACGTCTGCCAGCGGTAGGCGTGCACCGGCGCCAGCACCCGCGAGACGCCGCCGAACAGCTCGTCGAGCCCTTCGTCCGAGCTCTTCGCCGTGCGGTTGTGGTACGCGCGGGCCAGCGGGCCGATCCACGTCGGCAGCGTGCTGGCGTCGTAGGCGTACCCGCGCTCGGCGAGCAGCTCGACCAGGTCGCGCGTGACGCTGTAGCCGGGGCCGCGGAACCCGCTCGGCCGGGGCGCGCCCGCGGCGGCGATCGCCTCTTCGGTGCGGCCGAGCTCGTCTTCCAGACGGTCGCGGGAGTAGCGGTGCAACCAGGGTTCGTGGCCGAAGGAGTGGTTCGCCACCTCGTGCCCGGCCGCGGCGATCCCGGCGACCGCCTTGGCGCCGTCTTCGCGGACGACGTCGGCCCCCACCACGAAGACCGTCGTCGTCAGGCCCTGCTCGCCGAGGATCTCCAGCAGCCGCGGCACCGCGGACGGCAGGAAACTGGGCCGGTCCCGCCAGCCCGGATCACCGTGGGTCTTGAGGTAGGCCCACAGGTTGTCGAGGTCGACCGAGACGCTCGCGAGCGGCCGCGGCGTCACGCGGCTTCCCCGACGAGGGCAGGAGCGGCCGCGCGGGACTGCACGCCGAGCAGCAGGACACCGCACACGACCACGGCGAGCCCGGTGGCGACCCACGGCCCCTGCCCGGCGACGACGTGGTCGCCGAGAGCGGCGATGCCGGTGACCGACGCCAGCACGATCGTGGTCGCGTCCGCGGTGGCCACCACCGCGGCGGCCGGGCCGCGCTGCAGGGCGGTGGCCATCGAAGCCTGGCCGAGCACGGCGGCCGCCAGCATCAGCCAGGTCAGCGGATTTCCCGGCAGAGCCAGCAGATCGAGGTGGGCGAGGGTCCGGCTGGCGACCGCCACGACGGCGAACGCGACGCCGGACAGGACCGCGGCCGGCAGGAACGTCCCCGCCCGGCCCGCCGGGATCATGGCCAGCCCGACCCCGAGCACCACGGCCGCCAGCGCGGCGACCCCGGCGGCCGGGAGGTCCGTCGCGACCGAGGCCGACGACGACCCGGCCAGCACGACCAGCCCGGACGCCAGCAGCACCAGCGTCATCGCCTCCCCGGTGCGGATCCGCCAGCCGAGGACCACGACGCCGAACGCCGTCGCCAGCCCGATCGCCGACGACGACGCGGTCTGGACCAGGTACAGCGGCAGGGAAGCCCGCGCGAAGAACGCGAGCGCGAACCCGCCCACCTGACCGGCGAAACCCAGCAGGTACAGGCGATCGGCGGCGAGCCGGGCCAGCAGCCCCAGTCCCGCGCCCGGCCGGTTGCCCGCCCGCCGCGCGGCGACGCTCTGCGCGACGATCCCCACCGCGTAGAGCACCGCGGACGCCACGAGCACCGCGTAATCCACCACGAACCACTCCTCACGTCCCGCACCGCGAACCGGGTGATCCGGCAAAGCGTAGGAACGCGGAAGTGGCTTCACTTTCGAAGGATGGGGTTCCGCAATTCGTCACGCTCCGAGACGGATCTGCGGGCCGCGAGCAACCCCATAGCGTGACGCATCGCCGTGTCTCGAGGGGTAGAACACGCTGCGTAGTAACGGTTCGTCGATCATCCGCGACGTCCTCCGCGCCGGACCGCGGACACCCCGCGGTGGCCCACCCGTTCGGGCTACAGGAACCCCGGTCAGGGGTTCGCGCACCCCACACGATCGGTGAACCAGCTGGAATGCGCGGCGGCCCGTCAGTACGTTTTTCCCACCGAGGCGGAACAATGCCTTGAATGCTGCTCCAGCAATTGTCTTGTCGAGGAGAAATCCATGCTGAAGAAAATCGGCTTCGTCGCGGCCGCCATGGCGGCCGGCGCATTCGTCACCGGTGGGATTGCGGCCGCCGGGACGCCGGACGAAGAGCACGGCCACCACCACGGCCACCACGGCTACGACCACACCGGTCAGGTCGGCCTGGTGAACCTGAACAACACCGACGCGCTGCACAACGTCCAGGGCACGCTCGGCGTGTGCGGCAACGACGTCAACGTGCTCGGCGTCCAGGTGCCGATCCACGACTCGCTCAACGGCATCGGCGTGCCGGTCCTGTCGCCGGGCGCCAGCGAGGCCGAGGGCGAGTCGCCGTACAACTGCGCCTCCAGCGGGCTCGCCGACGGCGGCACCAGCCAGGGCGACTGAGCTTTCCGCTCCGGCGGAAAGAAATGATTTCCGGCAATGGCGCGGCTTCGGCCGGCGCCGTGAAGTACCGCCCCGGGTGCGGGCGGGCAGTTGAGGAGTTCTTTTCGTGATCAAGCAGCTCGGATTCGTCGCGACCGCACTGGCGGCCGGCCTGGCCGCGTTCGGTGGCTCGGCCTCGGCGACCAGCGTCACCGTCGAGGGCCACCCGATCGACCACAGCGAGCAGTTCGGCCTGGCCAACGTGCAGAGCCTCGACGCGCTGCACAACGTGAACGCGGTCGGCGGCGTCTGCGACGACAACGTCAACGTGCTCGGGGTGCAGGTCCCGGTGCAGGACGTCGCCCAGGGCATCAACGTCCCGGTCCTGTCGCCGGGGGCGAGCGAGGCCGACGGCGCGTCGCCGTCGAACTGCGCCAGCGGCAGCATCGCGGACGGCGGGACGGCCCAGGGCCACTGACCGACCCCGGTGGGGAGCCGTCGCGCGGATGCAGTGTCCGTGCGGCGGCTTTTCGCGTTTCGCGGGGCAGAGCAAGGCGGAGGAGCACGACCGTGCCCGGTGACGTCGACCCGGTGGCCGAGAACGCGCAACTGCGCGAGGCCCTGTCGTCCCAGCCGGTGATCGAGCAGGCCAAGGGCATGGTGATGCTCCTGCGCGGGTGCACCGCCGCGGAGGCGTTCGGCGTGCTGGTCACCGTGTCGCAGCTGAGCAACGTCAAACTCCGCGACGTCGCCACGGTCGTCGTGGCCGCCGGCAGCGAGGCCGGACCGGGGCTGTCCGATGCGGACGCCGAGAGCGCGGTCCGCGCCGTGTTGTGCCGTCACCTGCTGGACGCGTCGGAATGACCGCTGGGAACCGGCGAGACGGGGCGTCGCCCGGCTGCGGGCTCGGCTGAGGGGTTCAGGCCTCGCCGGTTCACCAGCCGGAATTCCGTTCCCGGGGTCGGGGGAACGAGTTCCGTATGCTTGAGCCTAGGGCTTCCGCCGCGTTTCCGCCGCGATTCTTCGAGTGGTTGCGGCCTGAACGAGTGTGCGAAGGAAGCCGGTTTTGCGGAAAACGGTTTTCCGCTCGATAAACCTCGCTGACCCGATCGGGCCAATCGTAGCCAGGTCAACGGCTTGCGGCGCGCACCCGATGGTGGCGCGAAGTGGAATTGTGCCCGTTCGGAACAGTACGTTTCCCCCACGCGGGACGGAGAACACACACCTCGCCCCCCGTCCTGTCCGATGCACCGAACGATCGAGGAGAACAAATGCTGAAGAAGGTTGGAATCGTCGCGGCTGCCATGGCGGCCGGCGCATTCATGGCCGGTGGCGTCGCGGCTGCCGACACGCCGTTCGACCATGACCACCACGGCGGCCACACCGGGCAGCTCGGCCTGCTCAACCTGAACAACACCGACGTGCTGCACAACGTCAACGCCGTGGTCGGCGTGTGCGACAACAACGTCAACGTGCTCGGCGTCCAGGTGCCGATCCAGAACTCGCTCAACGGCATCGGCGTGCCGATCCTGTCGCCGGGCGAGCACGAGGCCAGCGGCGAGAACCCGGAGAACTGCGCCTCGGGCGGCATCGCCGACGGCGGCACCAGCCAGGGCCACTGAGTCCCCGCGCCACGGCTGCCCGTTGTGTGTGCGGAAGCCGGCCGGGGCGCGGAACCCGGCGCCGCGCCTGATGTCGTGCGGCGTGCCCGGAACAGGGAGCGAGCTGCACACTCCGGTTCCCCGTCCCGGGCACGCAGCGACCTGGTGCCGACGCCGGCACGGGTGGGACCGGCCACCGGCCGGTCCCACCCGGCGCAGCGAAGCCGCGATCGGAATCCCGATCGCGGCTTTCGCCGTTTCTACCGCCGGCCGAGAAGCCGGCCGACGACCCCGCGGCGGCGCCTGGGCGTGGTGCCCACCCGCAGCACGATGTCCAAGACCGCCGCCTGCTGTTCGCTGGCGGCCCGGCTGTAGCCGGGCGACGCCGCCACGGCGCGGCGGAGGTCGTCAGGGTCGGCGGTGCCGCTGTCGAACCCGGTGACCCGGGTGACGTCGATGGGGCCTCGGCACGGTGTTTCCACGCGAAAGTTCTCCTGCGGTCGGACGGTCCGTGTCTCGTTATCGCTCCGTTACCGCCTGAGCGTTACCGCCACCGTGTCGCCCGGTCAGGTGAGAGCCGGCGAGCCCGGACCGCCGCCCGAGGTTTCGTACGTTCGCGGGAAGCCGGCGAAGAGGCTCAGACGCGGCTCCACTTCTGGTTCGCCTGGCCGTTGCAGGACCACAGGATCGCCCGGGTCCCGTTCGCGGTCGCCGCGCCTTCGGCGTCCAGGCACAGTCCTGATTGGACGTTGCGGAGCGTGCCGTCCGAGCCGAGCGTCCACTTCTGGTTGTTCTGCCCGGTGCACGAGCGGCTGGTCACCTGGGCGCCGCTCGAGCCGCCGTCGAGGCACTTGTCGCCGAAGACGCGGATTTCGCCGTTCTCCCAGGTCGTCCACAGCTGGTTGGCCGCGGTCTGGCAGTCCCAGAGCAGCGTGCCCGCGCCGGATGCGGTGGAGGCGTTGTCGACGTCGAGGCAGCGATTGGATCCCGTGCCGCGCAGCCGTGACGTCGTGGCCGCGAGCGGGGTGCCGCCGGAAACGCGGTAGGCGGCGATGCCGTGGGCCGGCACGCTCGCGCTGATCGGCCCGCTGGACGCCGACGTGCCGCCCGTCCACACGTCGGTCAGGGTGAACGACGTCCCGGACAGCCCGATCTGCGCCGCGGTGGTGCTGATGGTCGTCGTGCCGCTACCGCGGTTGAGCAATCCGACCGCGACCGACCCGTCGGACAGCGGCTTGGCGAACACCTCGACGTTGCCGTCGTCGCGCACCCGGCGGCCACCGGCGCCGAGCCGGTCCTGGTCGATCGCCAGCAGCCGCGGGTTGCGCAGGACCGCGCTGATGTCCGCGGACATCGTGCGGATGTCGTTGCCCGCCATCAGCGGCGCGGCCAGCAGGGCCCAGAGCGCGAAGTGGGCGCGGGACTCGGTCAGCGACAGGCCGGGCCGGCCGACGACGAGCATGTCCGGGTCGTTCCAGCGCCCGGGCCCGGCCTGCGCGGCCAGCGGCGCGGTGACGTCGAGGACGTTGCCGACCCCCATCGGGTAGCTGTTGGTGTTGCCGTTCTGCCAGATGTCGAGCAGGTCTTCGGTGGTGCGCCACAGGTCGGCGACCTGGCCCCAGTCGTACTTGTCACCGGTGATGGCGTGGTAGCTGTTGGGGTTGATGCTGTAGACGATGGGCCGCCCGGTGCCGCGCAACGCGTCGCGCATCAGGCCGAAGCGGCTGACCTGCTCGTCGCGCGTGCCGGCGGGGGAGCACCAGTCGTACTTCAGGTAGTCGACGCCCCAGGAGGCGAACGTGCGGGCGTCCTGGGCCTCGTGGCCCTGGCTGCCGGTCGAGCCGGGGTAGGTGCCGGTGCGCTGGGCGCACGTGCGGTCGGTGGGCACCTGGTAGATGCCGAACTTCAGGCCGCGGGCGTGGATGTAGTCGCCGAGGGCTTTCATGCCGCTCGGGAACTTCGAGGCGTTGGCGCGCAGGTTGCCCTGGCTGTCGCGCTGCGGGTCGAACCAGCAGTCGTCGACGACGACGTACTGGTAGCCCGCGTCGCGCATGCCGGAGGAGACCAGCGCGTCGGCCGCCTGGTGGATGGTCGGCTCGCTGACGCTGCACCCGAAGCTGTTCCAGCTGTTCCAGCCCAGCGGCGGGGTCACTGCCGGGCTCCCGGGCGCGGCGACGGCGGCCGCCGGGACCGCGGCGGACAACGACAACGCGGCGGCCGCCGCGGTGAACAAGTGCAGGACCCGTGAACGGGTTCGAGCGGGCATCGTCGCCCCTTTCCGGACGGGCGGACCGGGAGTTAGCGTTAACATTTCCGGTCGCGCTGAAACTTTCGGAAAATTTCGCGTTGGCTGACCCGGTGACCCAGGTATGTATAGACGAACGCCGGTACCGCGTCCACCCTCCTGCGCCGATCATTGCCAAAGGCGCACGCCGATGATTACAGTCCCCTGTCTGGGAGCGCTCCCACTTTTGCCGAGCTCGACGACGAGGAGATGGCGAATGCGGGTAAGAAGATTCCGGGCTGGTCTGGTGTTACTGGCGGTGACGGCGCTCGGGCTGACCGCGGGTTCGGTGCCCGCGTCCGCCGCGGAGTACGAGCGGCTGCTCAACGGCACCTTCGCCAGTGGCACCCTCGACCCCTGGTGGGCCGGGTCCGGGACCACCGGCCGCGTCACCGGCGGTGAGTTCTGCACCGACGTCACCGGCGGCACGGCCAACGGCTACGACGCGCTGGCCGGCCAGAACGGCGTCCCCTTCGAGGCCGGGCAGCAGTACACGCTGGAGTTCGACGCGCACGCGACGACCACCCAGCAGATCTCCGCCGTCGCCGGCGAGGCCGTCTCGCCCTACCGGCAGATCTCCCGCACCGACCTGACCGTCACGCCGGCGACCCAGCACTTCACCGTCACCTTCACGTCCACTTTGGACTTCCCGGCCGCCGGCAACGGCCAGCTGGCCTTCTGGTTCGGCGGCCAGGCCGCGAACAACACCGTCTGCCTGGACAACATCTCGCTGATCGGCGGCGTGCTCCCGCCCGGCGGCCTGCCGCCGACGAGCGGCATCCGGGTGAACCAGGAAAGTTACACCCCCGGCCTGCCCAAGCACGCCACCGTGATCAACAGCTCGACGTCGCCGGTGACGTGGACGTTGCGCAACGCCGCCGGCACCGCGGTGGCCACCGGCCAGACCCGCCCCCGCGGCGCGGACGCCGCCTCCGGCGAGAACGTCCACGACATCGACTTCTCCGCCTACGACACCGCGGGCACCGGCTACACCCTGGCCGTCGGCTCCGAGGCGAGTTTCCCGTTCGACATCTCCGCGGACGGCCTCAAGAAACTCCGCTACGACTCGCTGGCGTTCTTCTACAACCAGCGCAGCGGCATCGCGATCGACGCCCAGTACGTCGGGGCCACCTACGCGCGCCCGGCGGGCCACATCAACGTGGCACCGAACCAGGGCGACAACAACGTGCCCTGCCGGTCGGACCTCAACTGCGGATACACCCTCGACGTCCGCGGCGGCTGGTACGACGCGGGTGACCATGGCAAATACGTCGTCAACGGCGGCATCGCGACCTGGGAGCTGCTCGACGAGTACGAGCGCGCGCTGAAGCTGGGCGACGCGAGCGCGCTGGGTGACGGGAAGCTGGCCATCCCGGAGCGGGCGAACGGCGTCCCGGACATCCTCGACGAGGCCCGCTGGGAGGTCGACTTCCTGCTTTCCATGCAGGTCCCCGACGGCAAGCCGAACGCGGGCCTGGTGCACCACAAGATCCACGACGCGGCGTGGACCGCCCTGCCGACCCGGCCCGAGCTGGACAGCCAGCCGCGGCGGCTTTCCCCGCCGAGCACGGCGGCGACGCTGAACATGGCCGCGGTCGCGGCGCAGGCGTCCCGGCTGTGGCGGACCATCGACCCGGCGTACTCGGCGAAGCTGCTCGCCGCGGCCGAGAAGGCGTACGCCGCGGCCAAGGCCAACCCGAACCTGCTCGCCGACCCCAACGACGGCACCGGCGGCGGGACCTACAGCGACAACACCGTGACCGACGAGTTCTACTGGGCGGCCGCGGAGCTGTTCGCGACGACGGCGAAGAGCGCGTACCGCACCGACGTCACCGGCTCCGCGCTCTACCGCGGCGTCAGCTTCAACACCCACGGCTTCGACTGGGGCTCGACGGGCGCCCTCGGTGACATCACCCTCGCGCTGGTGCCCACCGACCTGCCCGCGGCGGACGTCGCGGCCATCAAGACGGCGATCACCACGACGGCCGACAGCCACCTCGCCCAGATGGCGGGCATGGGCTACCCCGCGCCGTACCGCACGGCCGACGGCACGTACGAGTGGGGCTCGAACGGCCTGGTCGCCAACAACGGCGTGGTGCTGGCCCTGGCCTACGACTTCACCAAGCTGGACAAGTACCGCGACGGCGCGTTCCAGGCCATGGACTACCTGCTCGGCCGCAACCCGGCGAACTACTCCTACGTCTCCGGGCACGGTGACCAGGCCGTGCAGAACGTCCACCACCGGTTCTGGGCGCACGAGCTGGACCCGTCGCTGCCGATCGCGCCGCCCGGGGCGCTGTCCGGCGGGCCCAACAGCGGCCTGCAGGACCCGACCGCGGCCCGGCTCCTCGCCGGCTGCCCGCCGCAGCGCTGCTTCGTCGACGACATCCAGGCGTACTCGGTGAACGAGGTCGCGATCAACTGGAACTCGGCGCTGGCCTGGCTGGCGAACTGGACGGCGGAGAAGTCGCCGTCCGCGGTGGACACGACCGCTCCGGCCGCGGCCGGCAAGCCCGCCGTGTCCGCGGTGGCCGCCACCGGAGCCACGGTGACCTGGGCGGCGTCTTCGGACGCCGAAAGCGGGATCAAGAACTACGACGTCGTGAGCGTGACCGGCGCGACCCGCAAGGTGCTCGCGACCGTCACCGGGACCAGTGCGACCCTGACCGGGCTGTCGCCGTCGACCGCCTACACGCTGGTCGTGGTGGCCCGCAACGGCGCGGGCCTGACCGGCCCGGATTCGGCGTCGACGCAGTTCACGACCCTGCCGGACGCCTCGGGCGGCGGCTGCTCGGTGACCTACACGGCGAACAGCTGGTCCGGCGGCTTCACGGCCTACGTCACGGTCACCAACACCGGGACGACGGCGTGGTCGAACTGGGTCTTGAAGTTCACCTTCCCGGGTAACCAGAAGGTGACCCAGGGCTGGTCGGCGACGTGGGCGCAGTCCGGTGCGGCGGTCACCGCCACGGCGATGCCCTGGAACGCGTCCGTGGGCGCGGGCAAGTCGGTGTCGATCGGCTTCAACGGCAGTTTCACCGGCAGCAACGCGTCCCCATCGTCCTTCGCGGTGAACGGGAAGACGTGCGGCTGACGCCCGTTCCGGTCATCCGATCGGCGAACTGACGGAGACTCCGCTAACGTCACACCTGCGGGCAGATGCGCCTCCTCCCCCCTCGGCGCATCTGCCCGCACTTTTCCGCCTCTTGTCTCCACCCGCACCGGCGCTCACCATGAGTGGTCCGGGGCGGAAGGAGGACGCCGTGGCCGAGCCGGCGATCGTCGTGGACGGGTTGCGCGTCCGCCGCGGCGGCGAAGAGGTGCTGCGCGACATCGGGTGCACCGTGCGGCGCGGGACGGTGACCGGCCTGCTGGGGCCGAACGGCTGCGGCAAGAGCACGTTGCTGCGTTCGATCGTCGGCGTCCAGCTCGTCGAGTCCGGGCGCGTGGACGTGCTGGGCCGGCCCGCCGGCCACCCCGAACTGCGTCGCCGGATCGGCTACGCGACCCAGGACCCGGCGATCTACGCGGACCTGACGGTGACCGAAGCCCTGCGTTACTTCGCGGCGGTGCTCGGCGTCCGGCTTTCCGATGTGGACCGCGTCATCACGCAGACCGGCCTCACCGGGTCGGCCCGCACCCTGGTCGGGCGGCTTTCCGGCGGCCAGCGCGGCCGGGCCAACCTGGCGGTGGCGCTGCTGGGCACGCCCGAGCTGCTGGTGCTGGACGAGCCGACGGTCGGCTCCGACCCCGAGCTGCGCGACGAGCTCTGGCAGCTGTTCCACGGCCTGGCCGCCACCGGCGTCACGCTGCTGATCTCCAGCCACGTCATGGACGAGGCCGCCCGCTGCGACGACCTCCTGCTGCTGCACCGCGGCCGGGTCCTGGCCCGCGGCACGCCGGAGGACCTGCGGGCGCGGACCGGCGCGCCCGATCTCGAGCAGGCGTTCCTGCGCCTGATCCGCGGCCGGACGGAGGCGGCGCGGTGAACGCGCCGGCCACCACCCGCCGGATCCTCACCCAGCTGCGCCACGACCCGCGCACGGTGGTGCTGCTCATCGCCGTGCCGAGTGTGCTGATGGTCCTGCTGCGGTACGTGCTCAACTCGGAGCAGCGGTTCAGCGCGGTCGCGCCGGCGTTGCTCGGGATCTTCCCGTTCACGATCATGTTCCTGCTGACCTCGGTGACGACGTTGCGCGAGCGCACGACGGGCACGTTGGAGCGCCTGATGACGCTGCCGATCGGCAGGCTGGACCTGATCCTCGGTTATGCCCTGGCGTTCGGCTTGCTGGCGGTGCTGCAGGTGGTCGTGGCGGCCGGGATCTCCCTGACCTGGCTCGGGCTGGACATCGCGGGCTCGGTCTGGGTGCTGCTGCTCGTGGTGGTGCTGGACGCGCTGCTCGGCACCGCGCTCGGGCTGTTCGTCAGCGCGTTCGCCCGCACGGAGTTCCAGGCGATCCAGTTCCTGCCGGTGTTCGTGCTGCCGCAGTTCCTGCTGTGCGGCCTGTTCGTCCCGCGTGGGGACATGGGCTGGGTGCTCGGCGCGGTGTCGGACGTCCTGCCGCTGTCGTACGCGGTGGACGCGCTGACGCAGGTGACCCGCTCGGCCGAGATCGACGGCACTTTGGTCCGCAACATCGGGATCATCGCGGGGTGCGTCGTCCTGGCCCTGCTGCTGGGTGCGGCGACGCTGCGCCGCCGCACGCCCTGAGCGGCGGCTCGGTCCACTGTGGCTGGTGGGGTCATCGACCGGCGAGGCCGCCCATGATGGCGTCGACGATCCCCTGGTGCGTCACCGCGTAGGACCGCCGGTCGAACAGGCCGAGGCCGTACTGGCCGTTGCTGCCGTTGTCCCAGTAGACGGTGGCGGCGCCGTACTTCTTGGCCGTCGACACGACGGCCCGCGCGAAGTCGGCCCGGTACCGGTTGTTCGCGGAATCGAACGCGGACTTGTCGACGGACCCGAATTCCCCGACGACCGCCGGGTAGCCCTTCGCGACGAATGCGTTGTACACGAGTTTCAGCTGAGCGTCGAGGTAGTCTTCCTGTCCCCAGGTCGACTTTTTCGACGGATTGGTCGCACCCCGCCCCCACTGCGTGATGTTGCCGTTTTCCTCACCGGCGAAGTCCCACGGGCTGTAGTAGTGCACGGAAATCATGATCCGCTTTTCGCCGGCCGGAATCGACGGGGAACGGAACTGGTCGGTCGGCATCGCGAAGCCGTAGTTCCCGGTGGTGTAGTCGATGTTGGTGTTCCAGCCGGCGACGAGCAACCATCGTGAACTGTTGTTCCCGCCGGTCTTGCGCACGGTGTCGACGAAGATCTGGTCGTAGGCGTTGATGTTCGAGTAGCACGGCTGCGTCGGGGTGCCGTACTGGCCGTCGAACTCCTCGTTCATCGCTTCCATGATCAGGTGCTGGTCGTAGCCGGCGAACCGGGCCGCGACCTGCTGCCAGACCTTCTGGTACTTGGCCTTGACGGTGGCCTGGTCGATGGCGTCGCAGATCAGCCAGGAGCCGCTGACGGTCTTGTAGCCGTCGCCGTGCATGTTGATCAGCACGTACAGGCCGCGGCGGTAGGCGTAGTCGACAACCTGCTGGATCCGGTTCAGCCAGTCGGCGTTGACGGTGTAGTTCGGCCCGGAGCCGATGTACCCGAGGTAGGAGATCGGAATCCGGATGGTCTTGAACCCGGCGGCCTTGACTTTGTCGATGAGCGCTTGGGTGACGGCGGGCTGCCCCCAGGCGGTTTCGCTGGGAACCCCGTTGCTGTTGGCTTCCAGCTGATTCCCCAGATTCCACCCGGCCCCCAGGTCGGCAACGATCTGCGACGCATTGAGCCGAGCGTCGGCACCGGCCGGAGCAACCCCGCAAACGCTCGCGGTGACACCCAGCACGGCGGCAAGGAAGAGCTTCATTGCTCTCGAAGTCATGGCGGATACCTCTCCTGCCCCTTGGTGGACATATTCCAACATGCCCGAAAGCAGGCGTCAATCCTCTCGCCGGTGACGATCTTTTTTGTGCGTAGGCTGCGGGATCGAAGAAATCGAATAATCGAAAGAATCGACGATCGGCGGCTCGGGAATCGGCTCAGGTGCCGGGGAAGTCGACGAGTGCGATGGTGATGTTGTCCCGTCCGGAGCCGTTCATCGCGGCAGCCCACAGCGACTTGACGACTCTGGCCGGCCCGCACCGGCCGCCGAGCAGTTCCTCGATCGTCCGGTGGTCCACCAGGTCGCTCAGCCCGTCCGAACACAGGAGCAGCCGGTCGGCGCCGGCCAGCCGCCCCACGGTCGTCGTCAGCGCGGTTCCGTCGGTCCGCCCGCCGAGGCACCGGGAAAGCCCGCCGAGCGGCCCTCGGTCGTCGGTGGACACCTGGGCCAGGTAGCCGCCGCTTTCGAGGTACACGCGCGAATCGCCGACCCCGAAGTGCATGCCGCCGCCGGCTTGCAGCAGGACACCCGCGACCGTGGTGCCCAACCCGGCCACCCCCGGATCGGCGCGGCCCATGGCGAGCAGGTCGGTGTCGATCTGCTCGAGCGCTGCTTCGACGCCGGTTTCGTCCCGGGGAGCGACGGCCGCGAGCGTGCGTACCGCATGCGCGGACGCCACTTCGCCCGCAGCGTGACCGCCCATTCCGTCGGCGACGGCAACGACCACCGGCGCCGACAGCGGGAGTTCGTGGGTGACAGGGTCGGAAAGGCTGACGCCGCAGGCGGTGAAGCCGCCGACCGCGAGAGCGTCTTCGTTGGTTTCCCGCACCGCTCCGCGGTGCGTCATCACCGTCACCCGAACGGCCTGTGCTCCGGCGTTCGCCGAAGTCACGACGGTCCGCCCGGCCCGAATTCGACGACGGCGACGACGTCGGACGCGATGCGGAGCCGGTCGCCGTCGGCCAAGGCGGTGGTCTGCCCGGCGGGCACCGGGGTGTTGTTCACGAACGTGCCGTTCGTCGAGTGCTCGTCCCGCACCCAGCCGCGGCCGTCGGTTTCGACGCCGACGCTCGCGTGCCGGCGGGAAACGTTGTCGTGCCGAGCGAACAGCCCCGCCACCGGCGACAGTCCGGGATCGCGGCCCAGCAGCACGGAGCCCGGCTGCGGGACGTCGACCGCCTGCCCGGCGAACACCAGGCGAAGCGCCCCGCCGCCCCGCCGAGTGCGGGCCGGCGCGGCCTGAGCCGCCAGCGGCTCCAGGCATTCGACGCACACCAGGTTCGCCGGATCGGGGATCTCGGCCTGGCACGCCGGGCAGACCGCCGCCGGCGAAGCAGGTACCCGGTCCGGGGCGGGCGCCGGCTCGCCGGTCTCGGCGGACCGCGGTTCCTCCGCTTCGGCAAGCAACATTCCACAGGTCTTGCACAGGGCTTCGTCGTCGGTGTTGCCGGTGTTGCACACCGGACAGATCACGCCAGCCACGTGACGGCCTCCGAGGTGATGCCCCGCGCGGCCAGTCCGGCACGCAACCGGTCGAGGTCGCCGCGACGGGGGATGCCGATCAGCCGGACGACGTCCGCGTCGAGGGACAGCTGCATCGCCGGCGCCGGCGCCCCTGCGGACCGGCCGTAGCGTTCGGCCCCGAGCGGGGTGAGGACGACGATCTCCTGGTTGTCGGAGCCGCGCAGCGCGGTGCCACCGTTGCGGTTCTCGACGTACGGCCCGGCCACGACCGCGTCGCAGCGGCTCAAGGCATCGGAGCAGTCGGACCGGGCCGACAGCCGGGCGTGGGTGTAGCCGGAGAAGACGAGCAGGTCGATCGGGCGGTCGCGCCCGCGGCGCCATTCGTTCAGCCCGGCGAGCAGGGCGGCCAGGGCGAGTGGCTGCTGGAAGGGCTCGCCACCGGACACCGTGACCCCGTCGATCGCACCGTCGAGCGAGCCGAGCCAGCGCACGACGGCCGCGGGGTCGACCTCCTCGCCCGCCTCGGGGTCCCACGTGTCGCGGGACGCGCAGCCGACGCAGCCGATCGTGCAGCCCTGCAGCCAGATCCCGGCCCGGACGCCGTGGCCGAGCACCGTGAGCGGGTAGTGCATCCGGTTCAGGCGGATCGCGGTCATGCCAGCTCCAGTTCCACGTCGGGGCCGTGGCGGGACACACCGGCGATCGTGACCCGGGTGCCCGGTGTGTGGTTGCCGTCGAACAGTTCCCGGGCCAGCGGGTTGATCAGGAACGATTCCAGCGCGGTGCCGATGCCGCGGCCGCCGTGGGCCAGGTCCGCCGTGCACCATTCGCGGAGCCGCTCCCGGGCCGGGCCGGTGACGTCGACCGTCACCCCCTGTTCTTCGAGCACCCGCCGGAGGATGTTGTCCAGCTGCTGGCCGAAGATCTCGGCGGCAGCAGCGGGGGAAATGAAGCCGAACACCACGATGTTGTCCCCGAACCGGTTGAGCAGCTCCGGGCGCGACAGCGAGGTGGTGAAGTGGTCGGCGATGGCGGCTCGGACCTTCGTCTCCACCACCTCGTAGGCGTCGTCCGGGGAGATGTTCGGTTCACGCCTGCCGGTCGCGGGATCGACCGTGCTCACCCCGAGGTTCGAGGTGAAGATGAGCACGCACTCGGAAAAGTACGTGGTCGCGCCCCGGCCGTCGCTGAGCCTGCCGTCCTCGAGGATCTGCAGGAACTTGTCGAGGATGCGTGCGTGTGCCTTTTCGATCTCGTCGAAGAGGATCACCCGGAACGGCTGCCGGCGCACGGCGTTGGTCAGCTCGCCGCCCACCTCGTACCCGACGTAGCCGGGTGGCGCACCGATCAGCCGGTCACCGGAATGCTCGGCGGAGAACTCGCTCATGTCGAACCGGAGGTAGGCGCTTTCGTCTCCGAAGACCAGCGAGGCCACGGCTTTGGCGAGTTCGGTCTTGCCGACACCGGTCGGGCCCGCGAAGAACAGCACGCCGCGTGGCCGGTTCGAGGAGATCCGGGCCTGTGCCCCGGACAGGCCGAGTGCGGCACGCTTGAGGATGTCCAGCGTCTTGCGGACCGGGTGCTCCTGGCCGATGACCTTCTCGGAGACGCTTTTCTCGCCATCGGCGATCCGCTTGTGGAGGAAGCTCCGCCGCCACGGGTTGTCCAGCACCCCGAGCTTGTACACCCGCACGGCGTCGGGCAGGTCGGACAGCTGGAGCCCGCGGTCGCGTGCCAGCCGGGTCACCCCGGACATGTCCCGCAGCGTCAACCCCTCCGAGCGTTCGGCGAACGCGTGGTACCGCTCGGCCGCGTCCGGATCGCCGGCGCTGCCGAGGGATGGTCCGAGCAGCCGGGCGGTGTCCTCGCGGTCCCCGAGGTCGGGGCGCGGGAGTCCGATCACCCGGAACCGCTCGTTGTCGGCGGTGAGCCAGACCGGCAGATCCAGCTCGCGGTCGACCAGCCACAGGATCGGGTTGTACAGCGGGCTAGGCCGGTGGCTCGGCCCCGGACCCGGCGCGGCGGTGCGCGAAAGCTTGAGGCAGAACAGGAAGAAGTCGCGCTCGGCGGCCTCCAGCCGCGACACGTCGACGGCGAGCCGTGAGCCGTAGTCGATCAGGCAGGCCGCCCGGCCCTTGCGGGGATCGGTGACCGCGGAGAGGTAGCGCGGCAACCGGTCCATGGACGGCGGCTGGGTCTTCGCGACGTCTTCCCCGAGCATCCGGCGGGCGGCTTCGGTGGCCCGCCTGCCGCGGTCGTCGTCGGTCGAGGGATACACGGACAGGCCGTCGACCTGGTCGTAGACCAGGAGGAACTCGTACCCGCTGCGTTCGAAAACCTGCCACAGCAGCTGCCGCAACGGCACCAGCTGGGGCGGACGCCCGGGCGGGCGTCGCAGGAAGACGTCCCGGATGTTGTCGTGCAGGACGTACTGGGAGTGGACCGCGAGCGTCGAGTCGATCTCGCGGACGAAGGCGGGCAGCTCGGGGCCCGTGGGCTGGTCGGTCACCGGCCACGCTCCCGTCGGATCTGTTCGTGCTCGGGGTGTCGCCGGTCCATGCGCTTGGCCACCGGAACCACCCGTTCACCAGGTGGCACCAGATGTCGTTCGACGACGTGCATGCCGGAACCGTCGAGCGCCGTGCGGAGTTTGCCGAGGTCGTCGCACCACTGCTCTTCGCGCTCGGCGTCTTCCCTGCGGGCGTCGGCGCCGGGCCGGTCTTCGAGCCGGATGACCGCGGCGCGCACCTCGTCCTGGTTGATCACCAGCTGCACGGCGTGCCGGTGCCAGTCCGGGCGGACCAGGCGCAGCCGGTCGGGGTTGCCGGTCACGGTGGCGAAGCCTTCGTCGACGGTGTACCCGAGTTCGGCCAAGGTGTCCGCGACGGAGGCCCGCACATAGCTGTGCTCGAGCTCGCGGCGGACCTGCTCGGCGGCTTGCGCGGCCCTGGCCTGCAGGCCGGCGTCGAGCGCCCGGCGGCCCGCCACGGCCGACTCCAGCTCGGTGCGCACCGCGGCCAGCTCCGGATCGGGCGAGGCGGGGATCGCCTGCAGCAGCCGGGCGGCCGAGACCGCCTCGGCCCGGCGTGCGCGGGCCCGTGCGTCGGCCCGCTGAACCCGCAGCCGGAGCTCATCGAGCAACGTGTCGTGGTCGACGTCGGGCCGGGGCACGGCGACCTGCGCGGCGGCCGCGAGCACCTCGGCCCGGTCCTCGGCGGAGGCTTCGGGCGTAAGCCTGCCGAGGATGCGGGTCACGGCCGCGAGCGCGCTGGGCGGCGTGGTGCGCTGCTGGGTGGCCTGGTGCGCCATCGCCTCGTGGTACTTGTCGAACGCCTCCCGCGCGGTGACCGGCCGCTCGAGATCGACGGTGTGCCGCAGTACCGCCAGCACGGCGCCCTCGGTGCGCCGCCGGAGTTCCTGTTCGAAGCGGTCGAGCTCCGTGCGGGTCGAGGCGCACCAGGCGTCCAGCTGCGCGGGCGACTCCGCGCACGGCGTGAGCGGGTGCGGCAGCCCGGCCGCCAGATCCGCAGGAGCGTGCCGGCGCAGCACCTCGATCCGCGCGTTGAGGTCGATCACGCGGCGGGCGGCGGATTCCCACACCAGCAACGCCGCGTTCCCGGCCTCCCACTCCGCCCGGTTCCGCTCGGCCCGGTCGCCGACCTTGGTGAGGCCGGCGCCGAGCAGGTCCACCGACCGAGCCGCGACCAGCGCCCCGGCCTGGACGCCGCGCGCGGCCAACCAGACCGAGCCACCGACCACCGCCACCACCGCGACGCCGATCATGCCTTCGCCACTCATCGAGTACCTCTGTTCGTTCGCGCCGTCATCGGGTCAACGCCGTCCGGCGTTCTTCGTCGTGCGCCGCCGACCACCGGCGGAACCGGCCCACCGCCCAGGCGACGTGCGCGATGGTGGCGGCGACCGCGGCAAGGGGGACCAGCCAGGTCAGGAACATGAGAGCCACCAGCGTCACGGCGATGCCGACGGCCCAGAAACGGGGTGCGCCGCGGAGCCTGCCGCCGATCCGGCCCAGCGCCACCTGGAACGCCTGCCACAGCGAATACCGCGGGTGGTAGTCGGCAGCCATCGTGTACGCCAGGACCGACTCGGCCGCGAAGTGGGTGGCCACCGGAAAAGTCACCAGCGCAAGGGCGGCCGTCTTCGCGGAGAACATCAGGACGACCAGCCAGAGGCCGCCCAGCACCGCGGCGCCCGCGAAGGCACGGCCGAGCGCGCTGCCGCGGCCTGCTTCGCGAAGCCGTTCGCGGCCGGCCCACGCCGCCTGGCGAGCACGCTCGGCCTGCTCGGCCTGCTGCCGGGCGAGCACCACCTGCTGTGCTTCGGCCTGGGCGAGACCCGAGACGAACAGGCCCGCGTAGGCGCGGGCCGGCTCGCGGCCGGCCCAGCGAAGCAGGTCGGTGAACCAGTCCACGGGAACCGGGAGCCGCCGCACGCGGTCGTCGAGTTCGCGCAGCCAGTCGTCCCCGCACGGCGCTCCGGCGGCGAGCTCCAGCATCGCGGCACGCGCGGCGGATCGGTGCTTCGTCGTGCTGAAAACACTCGCCAGCCGAGGATTGCGCTTGAGCGTCGCGACGGCCGTGCGGAGCTCGCCGACGGCGGCGGTCCACCGGGTGGCCACCCCGGCCAGCTCGGCCGCACCGTCGAACCCGGCGAGCACCTCCAGCAAGCGGCCTTCCCAGAGCTCGTCGACGATCTCCCGGGCCTGCTCGGTACCGGCATCCCCGTCCGGCCCTTCCTGCGCCCGCCGCGCCAGCTGGCGCAGCTTCGGCTGATCGATGTGGGCCTGGCGGTAGATCGGTGGCTGCCGAGGGTTGAGCCCGGCCAGCAGCCGAAGCAGCTTGGCGTTCGGTTTCTCGGTGCTCTGTTCGAGGCGGCCGAGCAGGTCGAGACGGTCCTCGACCACGCCGACCGGGTACTGGTCCGGGTTGTCGAACTGGTGCAGCCACTGCGTGAGCGCCGTCCACGACGGACTCGGCGAGATGCCGTACCGGCCCGCCGCGAGGCGCCACTCGAGAGCCATCGCGACCGCGAGACTGCCGGGATCGCGGAACCGCTTGCCGCCGAACTCGAACTCGGTCGCGTCGACGGGCACCCGCCGGTCGGGTACGGCCGGGGAGCCGCCCGCGAGCCACTCGCGGACCTCCGTCCCGCTCCAGCGTTTTCCCTCGTCGGAAACCAGCAGGCCGGCGCACAGCCGGTTGAGCCGCGGGTCGGTGATCGCGTCGACCGGGACCGGCTTCGTCGTGACGAACTTCTGGATCATCAGGTCGTCGAGCCCGTGGAACGGCTGCTGCCCGGTCACCAGCTCGAGGACCAAGATGCCGAGCGACCACCAGTCCAGGGCCGGCGAGACGTGTCCGACGCCCGTTTCCGGGGCGGAGTAAGACGGGGTCCGCGCCACACTCGTGAAGTGCGTGGTCGCGTTGAGCCGGCGGCTCAGGCCGAAGTCGGCCAGCACCAGTTCGATCTTCGGGCTGGTGCCGCGGATGAGGATGTTCTCCGGTTTCAGGTCGCGGTGGGTGATCCGCCGCGAGTGCAGCGCCTCCAGGCCGTCGGTGAGCTGCCGGACGATCTCGTTGACGCTCGCGGTGTCGAACGCGTGCTTCCCGGCGCCGGCGTCGCGCAGATTCCCGTTGGGCAGGTACTCCATCAGCTCGAAGAAGCGGCGGCCGCCGGGGAGCGTGCCGGTCTCCACGACCTGCACGACGTGCTTCGACCGGATCGAGGCGAGCTGGGCCCACACGTCGGCGTCCGGCTTGATGTGCGCGTAGTACACCTTGAGCACCAGTTCGGCCCCGGGGTGCGCGGAGTCGGCGACCTTGACCAGCTCCGCCTCGCCGCCGGACCCGGGCAGCGCCTCGAAGCCGCTGAGCCGAGCGGCCAGTTCGGCCGGGAGCGCTTCGGCGGACAGCCCGGACCACGGGCGAGCCGGCGTGCCTGCTTCGCGTCGCGTGGCGTGCGGCCGGGGGACACCCCTGTCTTCGCGGCGGGTGGCGTTCGGGCCGGCGGGATCCTCGCGGCGGGTCGGGTTCGGTCCGGCGCCGGACGCGGATTCGCGGCGGGTGGCGTGGGGTGCGCTCGCGGCCTCCTCGCGGCGGGTGATCCCGGATCCGGCCGCGGCGTTTCCCCGGGGCGTCGCGTCGGGCTCGGCCATCCGATTCGTCCTCCGGCTCTCGTATTCGATACGGCAGCATCCTGACGGACTGCGGGGTGCCTGCGTGACGGGAGCACCGGGAATTGTCATCTTTCTGTCCGATAATCCTGGGCGCCGGTCCATTGGCCATCCGGCAGAATGGCTCTTGCGCAACGACTTCGTGATTTAACGGTCGGACGGGTAACGGCGATACCGGCCGGAGCGAATGAACGGAGGCGTTGCCCGTCGTGCGTCGGCCCGGCGGGTCGCGAAATCGCCCGAACCCGTCCGGAGGACACTGATGACGAGCACCGAAGCGGTCGCGACCGCGGTGGCGCAGGCGCTGTTCCAGGTCACCGCCGACGGTGCGGTTTCGGTGGTGGCGTCTTCGCTCGACGGGCCGGAAGCGGAAGCCGGGTGGCTCGGTCTCGTGCAGCCGCACCTGAGTTTCGCCGAGACGATCAGCCCGTCGACGCCGGTGTCCGCGTTGAGCTACGTGGTCTTTCCCGGAGGGTTCGCCGCTGTCCTGTACCGGACCTGGGACCCGCAGCGGCCCGGTGTCGTCGAAACGCACGCGTTGCTGGGTGACGAGAACACGGTGACCGCGGAACTGGCACTGTCCACCGCGAACTGGGAGGACCGTCCGGCCGGGACACCCGCCGACCGGCGGCTGCCGTCGCTGCTGGCCGGTGAACTGCGGGAACCGGATGCGCCCGAGCAGTTTCGGGCCCGCGCGCTGGCGCAGGCCGACCTGCTCGCGCATTCGCTCGCCTGGCTGCTGCAAGCGCCGGACGGCCCGATCGGTTTCGTCGGATGCCCACCAAGCGACCGGGTCGCAATCCTGTGGGCTTTGCGCGAAATCGCCGCGCCCGAGTTGCCGCCGCGCAGGTGGACTTTCGCCACCCATGACGACGGTGTGGTGAACGGTGGCCTCGATATCACATTCTTCGAGTCGCCGCCGGAGCCGGCCGGAACGACGGGAACGATCGTCATAGACCTGCAGCGCGGCCAAGGGGCGAGCCCGCACAACGAATACCGGGCAAATGCGCTGGTCTACCGCTATGAATACGGCGTCGAGCCGCCGGGTGCCGCCGTGATGCCCGCTGTGCTGGCGCCGCCCGCACCCGTGCCCGTGGCAGCGGCGGTCCCTTCGGAACCGGCTCCGGACCCGATACTCCGGTCCACGCTGACCTTCGCGCGGTGGACCGAGCTCGTCCGCGTCCTGGTCACCGCCCGCGACGTGCGGGCCGTCGACGGCGCACTGGTGGAGCTGGAGTACGAGACCGCCGGAATCGACGACCGCGACGACGTCCGCAGGGCGTTGGAGAACCAGGGCTGGGCGATCGCGGCCATCCGGCGGCGCGTGCCCGTGGAGCTTCGCGACGCCATCTTCGACCGGGTCGCCGCGGTGGCGTTCGGTGCGACCCGCCCGGGCCGGGAGACCGCGGCCGCTCGCGACGACGCGCGCCGGCTCGCCGCGGATTCGCGAGCCACCGACGTCGTGCGTGCCGTCGCGCGTGGCGGTTTCGGCTTCGAGCTGGTGGACGTGCTGGCCGGCCGGTGGCTGGCCGAGCAGGAGGCGGCCGAACCGCCGGCGTCGTCCGAGCCAGGCCGCGTCGCGCGGATCCTCTCTCGCGCCGGTGTGCCCGTTCCGGCACGGGGCAGCCGCGTCGTCCTGATCGCGGTCCTGCTGCTGGGGCTGGTCCTCGGCGTCTTCGTGGGCGGTGTCCTTTGGTGACGCCCGCCGGAGCGCCGGACATCGACCTGCCCCTTCGCGCGCTCGGCAAGCTGGGCGCCAAGCTGGGCTCCGGTGGGCAGGCGCACATCTACGACGCACCGCGGCTGAGCCTGCCCGACGTTTCCGGCCCGCTGGTCTACAAGCAGTACAAACCCGGCAAGGCACCGCCGCAGGGGATGGGCAAGATCATCAGCCTGCGGTCGCGGCTCCTGGCCGACCCCGCCAAGCTCCACCGCCTCGACGCGTCGACCACCTGGCCGGTACGGCAGGTCGTCGACGGCGACGGCACGCTCCTGGGCCTGGTCCTGCGCCGGATCCCGGACTCCTTCATGGACAAGCTCCGGCTGCCGAGCGGCGCTGTCGGGACCAAGCCGCGCGAAGTCCAGTTCCTCTTCATCGCGCCCGACCTCGCGGTGCGCCTCGGCACGCCGACCCCGACCCCCGAGGAGCGGCTGACGATCTGCCGTGACTTCGCCGCCACGCTCGCGTTCCTCCACGGCGAGCTGAGTGTGGCGTTCGGCGACATCAACGCGCGCAACGCGGTGTTCCGCCTCGGTGCCGACCCGACGGTGATGTTCGTCGACTGCGACGCCGTCCGGCGGGTGGGCGAAGTGGCACCGCAGCTCAACGCGCCGGACTGGGATCCGCCGGAGGGCAGCGAGGTGCTGACCCGGGCGACCGACCTCTACAAGCTCGGGCTCTTCGTGCTGCGCTGCCTGACCCCGGACCACAACAGCTCGATCAACCGCGACCCGAACCAGGCCCGCGGCGTGCTCGACGTCCACGGCTTGAAGCTGCTCACGACGGCGCTGCGCGGCGATCCCGCCGACCGGCCCTCCGCCGAGGAGTGGCACCGCTACCTGCGCCGCGCGCTCGGCGAGTCGCTCACGCCGCCGACCCTCGAGCGGGTCGACCTCGACCGGACCATCGTCGCGGCCGGCGAGCCGCTCACGATCACCTGGTCGGCCGAGGAGGCCACGACGGTCGAGGCGACCGGTCCCGGTGTTCCCGGCACCTCGGTGCCGGGCGCCGCCGGGACGGGCACGATCGTCCTCCACCCCGCCCGCACCGGCCGGATCACGGTGACCGCGCGCAACCAGCTGGGTGAGGCTTCGGTGCTGACCGACCCGGTCGCCGTCTTCGACGTCCCGTCGTTCCACGACCTGCCGGTGCCGATGCCCCAGCTGGACCTGCCCCGGCTGAGCCCGGCGCAGCTGCCACCCGTGAGCCGGGTGCTCCCGGAGTTCCCCCGCGGCACCCCCGTGCCGCTGCCGCCGATGGCCAACGCCGTCGATGCGTGGGCGGCGCCGGAAACGCCGGCGCCCCTCGAACCCGTCGCGCTGCCGGCCCCGCCGCCGCTCTTCGGGGCCGGCCTGTCCGCGGTGCCACTCGACCTCACGGCGTTCTTCGCCGATCACGAATCCGTCGACGACCACGCCGACCAGGAAGTGCACCCATGACCAGCCCCGCGCGCCGTCCGGCGCGGCGCCTCCGCTACCCACTGGCCCGCCTGGCGGGAGCCCAGCCGGACGTGCTCGCCAAGGCGAAGACCGACCGGATCAAGTACTCCGCGATGGGCGGTGTGCTGCTGACGACCGCCGGGGTCGCCGGCGTGTCCGGCGCGTTCGCGCTCATCAGCACGCTGAAGCTGCCCCCGGCGGTGGCGGCGTTGGCCGGCGTGCTCTGGGCGGTCGTCATCCTGAACCTCGACCGGATGCTGATCGTCAACATCCGGCGCCAGTCCGGCTGGCTGCGCAACCTGGGGGCGGCGGTGCCGCGGCTGCTGCTCGCCGTCGTGATCGGCTCGGTCGTCTCGATGCCTCTCGTGCTGCGGATCTTCGAACCGGAGATCGCCAACGAGATCCAGGTGATGCACTCGGACAACCTGATCGCCGCGCAGGAAAAGCTGAACCGGCAGTTCGCCGACATCGACACGACACAGAAGAAGGTCGACGAACTCCAGGCCGTCGCTTCGGGACAGAGCCAGCCCAGCGTCAGCGGGGACACCGACGTCGTCGCCGCGCAGCAGCGAGTGACCGCAGCCCAGCAGGCGTATGACAAGGCCGCGGGCGAAGCCCAGTGCGAGCTGGTGGGCAGCTGTGGTACCCACGAACCCGGAGTCGGCCAGGCGTACCTGCAGGCCAAGGCGAAAGCGGACCAGGCGAAAGGCGACCTGGACACGGCCAACTCGCAGCTGAACGACGCCAAGAAACGGGCGCAGGACAAGATCGCCGGCGGGGCCGCCTCGAACGCGAAGGCCGCCGCGGCCGAGCTCTCGACCCTCGTGCCCCGGCTCGAGGAGCGCAAGAAGGCGCGCACTGAAGCCCAGGGCCGGCTCGACCGCGGCGAACTCGGCAACGACGGCCTGCTCGCCCGGATGGAGGCGCTCGACCGGCTGACCGAGGGCAGTTCGCAGATGCAGCTGGCCAAGCTGGCCCTGGCGTTGCTCTTCCTGCTGATCGAAGTGCTGCCGGTGGTGGTCAAGCTCCTGTCGCTCGTCGGAGAGCCGACCTTGTACGACAAGCTGCTGGCCAAGGAGGAGAAGACCCTCGAGAAGCGGGCCGGCGGCCGCACCGACCTGACGCTGGAGATCGAACAGGACCTCCGGGACCAGCAGCTCCAGCAGGCGAAGCTGGCCAACAAACAGCTGGTGGACCAGCAGGCGCAGATCGCCAAGGCGGCGATCGAAACCTGGGGCCGGATCGCGAAGAGCCGCAGCGACGAGGAGCTCAAGCGGTGGTACCGAGTGCATTCCGGGGAGCCGGAACCGGCCGCCACGCCACCACCGCCCGCCACGCAACCCGTTGCCGTGACCGTGCCACTGGGGCCGCTGAAGCCGCCGGCGGCTGCGCCCGGTGCCGGGCGGCACCGGGTGAGCACGAGCCAGACCTACCGGCAGTTCAAGGCCGACGCCGGTGCGCCGCCGAACCCAGTGCCGCGCAACGGCACCGCCGTCACGCACTCCTGATCGCGAAAGGAACACCACCATGGAAGCGCACGGCGCCAAGTTGCTGCCGTTCTACATCGTCATCGACGCGTCCTATTCGATGTCGGGCAAGAAGATCGACTCCGCCAACCGGATCATCGTCCAGGTCAGGGACGCCCTCGCGCAGAACCCGATCCTCTCGGACAAGGTCCGGATCGGGCTCGTGGACTTCGCCGACGACGCCCAGGTGCAGCTACCGCTGTGCGACGTCCTGGATCCGAGCCTGTCGATGCCGGTCGTCAAGCCGCGTGGTGGCACGTCGTACGTCGCCGCCTTCCGGCTGTTGCGTTCGACGGTCGCGGCGAACATCAAGCAGCTGAAGGGGGACGGCTTCAAGGTGCACCGGCCCGCGGTGTTCTTCCTGTCGGACGGCGCACCGACCGACCCGCAGGCCGAGTGGCAGGCGGCCTTCGCCGAGCTCGTCGGGGACAAGGCTTACCCGAACGTCATCGCGTTCGGTGTGGACGACGCCGACGCGCGCGTCCTGCAGTCCTTGATCCACCCGTCGACCGGCGGGAAGCAGATGCAGATGTACCTGATGGAAAAGGGGGAGGACGCCGCCAGGGCGATCACCGCCATGGCCGAGATCATGATCTCGAGCGTGCTCGAGTCCGGGCGCAGCCTGTCCCACGGAGAATCGGGGATCAAACTGCCCGACAAGGAGGACTTGCCTGCCGGGGTCACCGCGCACACCGCCGACGACGACTTCGTGTGATGTCCGAAATGGACGGGACAGCGAGCACGACCGCGGCGGCGCACTCGCCGGAGGACGTCCTGCCGCGGACGGCCGAACCGGTCACCGGGCCGCCGGCCCCGGCGTGGCGCGGCGAGTTCCGGATCACGCCGTTCGCCGTCGGCGACCCCGGCCGGGCGGCCACCGTGCCGTCCTATCCGGATCCGGACCACTGGGACCAGCGCGACACGGTGCTCGACGGCTTGCTGCTGAACAGCGCCGAGGGACGGCCGCCGATGGCGCTGCGCGCGGCCAGCACCCGTGGCCGTGCCCACCGGTTCGCCGGCAAGGTCCGCCAGGACGCCTACGCCTTCCGGTGCGACGGCCGGTTCGTGGTCGCGGCGGTCGCGGACGGCATGTCGAGCCGCCCGCTGTCGCACCTGGCCGCGAACGTCGTCACCCGGCACGGCTGCCACCTGGTCGCCAAGCTGCTGGAGACGACGGACCCCGAAGCGCTGGATTGGGCGCACGTCCTGCGGGTGCTCGCCACGAAGGTGATCAACGCGGGCCGCCGCCAGCTGCAGGTGGCCGCGCAGCCCCGCGTCGTCGACCCGGACGCGCCGGAGGTGGCCCAGGCCCTCGCGACCACCGTCCTGTTCGCGGTCGTCGACATGCGCCCGGCTCTCGACGGCCATCCGGTTCACCTGCTGGCCCACGGCGACACCTCGGCCTGGGTGCTGCGCTCGGGTGCCCGCTGGGAGCCACAGCACCCGGTCAAGAACCAGGGGGCCACCGTGGCTTCCTCGGCCACCGCCGCGCTCCCGTACCTGCCCGAGCACCCGCCGCCGGTCGTCCGGACGCACCTCGCGCCCACCGACGTGCTGGTGCTCGTCAGCGACGGGGTGGCGGACCCCCTCGACGACGGGACCGGCCCGGTCGGAAGGTTCCTCGCCGCGAACTGGCGGCGTCCGCCCGAGCCGCTCGCGTTCGCCGCGCACGTCGACTTCGCCCGGCGGTCGCACGACGACGACCGGACCGCCGTGGCGATCTGGCCGGGGGAAGCCGGAGCGGGAGTGCTGCGGTGACGGGGACGCTCGCAGAGAACGCCGTCGTGATGCGGTGCCAAGCCACGGTGATCCGGGCGCTCACCGGCCGGTGTGCCGCGGCCGAGGTCGCCGAGGCGACTGCCCGCCTGGCGCAGCTGCCCACGGACCACCCCGAACGCGCCCGGATCGCCGCCGCGATGCTCATGGCGTTGTTCCGCGCGACCCATGCGAGCAACGGGGCGGCGACCGAGTACGCCGCCTCCGCCGGTGACCTGCTGCGGCTGGCGGAAGCCGACCCGCCCACCGACCCGCAGTGGACGCAAACGCGGGCCCTGGCCCGGATGAGCGCGCTCCTGCACGCCGGGATGCAGGGGGAGCTGACCGATCTGACGCCCCTCGACGACGAACTCGGCGCCCTTGGCGACCTCGCCGGGGACAACCCGGAAATGGCCCCGGTTCTCGGCGTGCTGCGGACGATGTCGGGGTTCATGCGCGCGGTGAACGACGGCAACGAGAGCGTGGTCCGCCGCGTGCCCGACGAACTGGCGGCCCACATCGAGCAGCTGCGGGACCGGCCGGAGTTCGCGCCGCTGCTGGGCATGCTCGAACCCATGAGCCGGGCCTTCGCGGCCAACCAGCGCGGTGACCACGCCGAGACGCTGAAGTGGTTCGAGGCGAGCCGGCAGTCGGCCCAGCAGCTGTCGGGTCAGGATCTCGTCCAGCAGACGATGATCGACACGGTGACCCGCATGGAACCGTTGCGCGCCCTGCTCGGTGGGGCCGGCGAGGAGATGACGGAGGAACAGGTCGACCGGCTGCGGGAGCTGGCCGACCGGCCCGACGCCGCTGCGCACGACCGGGCCCTGACCCACCTCGCGCTGGGCGGCGCCTACCTGCGGGCCGGCCGGGAAACCGACCTCGGCCGGATCGACCTCGCCATCGGCCACTACCGGCAGGCACTGGAACTGCTGCCGCCCGAGCACCCGGAGCAGGCGTTCTGTCGTTTGTCCGTCGCCCTCGGCCTGTTCCGGCGGTCCGAGGTGGCCGCGAACACCGATGGTCTGGATGAGGCGGAGGAGCTGCTGCGCGGAGCGTGTGACCGGCTCGGCGGCCCGCAGCACCCGCACTGGGTCATGGCGAACGAACTGCTCGGCGCGGTCCGGGAGCGCAACGGGCACCACGACGACGTGGGGGAAACCGGCCTGCTCGCGCAGCGCAGCTACGCCTGGCGCGCCCTGCTGGAGTCCGACGCGGCCGGCGCGAAGATCGCGGTCCGCGATGCCGCCGACGGTGCCATCAGCCTGGCACGCCGTTGCCTGAACGCCGACAACCTCGTGGCCGCGTTGCGTGCCTTGGACACCTGCCGTGGTCTGATGCTGTTCGCGGCGACCGAACTCGCGAAGGTGCCCGCCCGGCTCGATGCGGCCGGGCACGCCGAGCTGGCCCGGCGCTGGGAAACCGAAGGTGCCGAGTCCGGCGGGCTCCGTCGCGAGGTACTTTCGGTGCTCACCCAGGCTTCCGACGAGGCGGGCAGCCTGCTGGACCCGCCGAGCGTCGACGACATCCGCACCGCACTGGCGAACCTGGAGGCGGACGCGCTCGTCTACCTGGTACCGGCGGAATCGCCGCTGCCCGGTCTCGCGGTCATCGCTCCGGCCGACGGCCCGCTCGCGTGGATGGCCTTGCCGGAGCTGTCCGTCCACGACGACGAGGGCGTCGAACGGTATTTGATCGCCCTGGCCGACCGGTCCCGCGAACTCGTGACGCTCCCGGCCGAGCCGGAGGACATCCCCCCGGCCCGCGACCTCTCGGCCGTGCCGGAGGACGATCCGCTGACCGGCAGCTTCGACGCGTTGTGCGACTGGGCTTGGCGCGCGGCCATGGGCCCACTGCTGGACGGGTACCTCGGCGGGCGCACGCCGCGTGCGGACGGTGCTGTGCCGCGCATCGTGCTGATCCCGATGGGCGACCTGGCTCGCATCCCGTGGCAGGCCGCCCGGCGGCGAGATGGTGTCCACGCCGTGGAGCTGGCCGCGATCTCGCAGGCCGTCTCGGCTCAGCTGCTGTGCGAGAACGCCGCGCGCGCGCCGGTTGCGCTGTCCGCCGGGGGCCTGGTCGTCGGTGATCCGGACACCGGCCACGTCGCCCTCGGCCTCGACGCCGCCCGGCTCGAGGCACACACGGTCCGGCAGGAGTTCTACCGGGGCGCCCGGTACGTCGGCCGTCGGCCGAACGGGACAGTCAGCCCGTCCGGGCGTGGCACGGCGGATGAGCTCCGCCGGTGGCTCACCGATTGCGGACCCGGCGCCGGAGCCATGCTCCACCTCGCCTGCCACGGTTCGTTCGCTGCGGGGCTCGACGACGCGAAAGCCTTCCTCCTGCTGGCCGCGGCGGATCCGGCCGAACCGGGCTGCGGCGAGCTGTCGGCGGAGGAAATCCTCGAACTGCTCGTCGCCGTGCCGGAGCGGCAGGTCGGCCTGGTGGTCCTCGCCGCCTGCCACACCGGGCGGTCAGTGCACGGCTATGACGAGGCGTACAGCCTCGGCACCGCCTTCCTGACCGGCGGTGTCCGGTCGGTGCTGTCGACCCAGTGGAGCATCCCGGACGCGCAGACGCCGTCGATGATGTACCTGTTCCACCACTACTGCCGCCGGGAGGGGCTGCCGCCCTGGCAAGCGCTGCGGCAAGCCCAGATGTGGATGCTCGATCCCGCCCGGGTGCCGCCGGCGGGCATGCCCGCGGAACTCGTTGCGGCCGTGCCGTGCGGTGCACCCGCGCCGGTCGCCGCCTGGGCCGGCTTCATCCACTTCGGACACTGAACGGAAGGACGAACCGTTGACCGGAGACACGATCGCCGGGCTTCGCGCCGAGCTGGCGGACCTGGACGGCCCGGCCAGACTGAGTCCCCTCGTCCGGCTGGCGCAGCAGCTCGCTCAGCAGTACTGGCGGGCGGGCCCCGGCCGCCCGGCGGCCTTACCGGACCTCGACGGCGCGATCGCCGCCTGGCAGGAGTGCCTGCGCTACCTGCAGGAGGGCGACAGCGTTCGCGCGCAGGTCACCGCCCAGCTCGGATGGCTGCTGGGCGCGCGGTACAGCCTGCACACCGAAGACGACCGGGACCGGGACGTGGGGCTGCGGGTGCTGGGCGAGGCGTTGGACTCGCCGCACCTCGCCAAGGTGCACCGGGAGATGTGCCGGGTGCAGCTCGGGCAGCTCAGCTTGTTCAAGGTGAACAAGCTCTTCCAGACGCCGGGTGCGGCGATGCAGCTCGTGACCGGCGGTGCCCCCGCGGACGTCAAGGCCGACGTCGACCGCGCGGTCGCCTGCTTCCGCCAGGTCCTCGCCGAGGGGCCGTCCTCCGCCGACCTCGAGCGCACCGTGGAGCCGATGCTGGCGGTGGCCGAGATCATGCAGACCATGGTCGGCGGCACCGGCTTCGACCTGCAGGCGATGATGGGGGCGATGGCGAAGATGCAGGAGCTCCAGGGGCGCTTCGGCCGTCTTTCCGGGACGAATGCCGTTTTCCAGGGGACGGAAACGTTCTTCTCCTTCGCCGACATGCGGGCGGTCATGGAGACCGCGCCGATCGACCGTCCCGTCGCCGTCGTGGAACAGGCGCCGCCGGAGTCGGCTTCGCCGCAACCCCGGACGAAGCCCGAGCCGGCACCTGCCGACAGCGATCGGCTGCGGAGCTCGCTGGCGGGCAAACTGGGCACCACCGACTCGGATCGGCCGGTCTGGGCACGCGCCGCCGATCTGCTGCTGCCGGACGCTCCCGGGCTCGAGATCGACGTCGTCGACGAATTGGTCGCGCTGGCGACGATGGTCGCCGAATCGGGGGAGAGCGACGCCGAAGAGGCCGCCGTGGACCGGTTCGTCCTGGCCGTGACCCTGAACCTGCGCAACCGGCTCGACGACGACGGCGACCGGGCCGACGCGGTCGCCGGCGCCGAAAGCCTGCTGGCGGCGGTGCTCGCCCTGCCCGCCGATCACCCGGCCACCACGACGATGCTGCTGTCCCTCGGCGCGTTCCTCGACGAAGCGCGGCCGTTCGGCGAGCCTCTGGAAAGCGTCGCGGGCGAATTCGCGGACCGGGTCGACGCGGTGCTCGCGGCCGGCGTCGCCGACCCGGCCGACCTCGCGGCCCTGCACGCCCTGCGGTGCCTCTGCCGCGCCACGGAGGCCGTGGGTGACTTCCGGCGCGCCGCGGTTCCCCCGGACTACCCCTGGCGCACCGCGCTCAAGGCGGCTGCGCAGGAGATCGGGTGAGCCCGGCGGGACGGCGCCGGGCGCTGCTGATCGGCGCGCGGACCGGCCGGCTGGCCGGCGTGGAGCGGGACGTCGCCGCGATGGCCGGGGCGCTGGGCGACTGGGGCTTCACCAGTACGACTTGTGCAGGAAGCGAGGCAACCCGGTCCGGAATCCTGGACGCGTACTCGCGGTTCGTCGACGAGACCTGCGTGGAGGACGCGGCCCTCGTGTACTACTCGGGCCACGGCGGGCGCAGCATCGCCCCGGAGGGCGCCCCGATCCAGTTCATCGAGCCGGTCGACTACGACAAGTCCACCGAGCACGACTTCCGGGGCATCACCTCGCTCGAACTGTCGCTCCTGCTCACCCGGCTGACCTCGAAGACGAAGAACGTGACAGTCGTGCTCGACAGCTGTCACGCCGCCCACATGTCCCGCGACCCGGAAAAGGTGGTCAAGGCGCGGTCGGCGCCGGTCCCGTACCAGCACCTCGCGGCCCACCTCGACCGGCTGCGGCGCGAGGACCCGTGGCTCGCCCGGTGGACGCCGCCGGGCAACCCGGACGCCGTACGCATCGTGGCGTGCGCGCCGGAGCAATCCGCGTACGAGTACGTCAACGCCGACGGCGTCCGGACCGGGCTGCTGACCGACGTGCTGGTCCGGACCCTCGCCGAGGCGAAGGACAGCAGGCTCGCGGTCTCCTGGGCCACGGTTGTCGACCGGGTGCGCCGCCGGGTCCTCGCGCTTCTGCCGGTCCAGCGTCCGGAAGCCGAAGGACCGGCCCGGCGGCTGCTGTTCGACGTCGCCGAGTCCGATCCGGTCGCGACGTTGCCCGCCGCCATGGTGGCAGGCAGGGTCCGGCTCAGCGGGGCCGCGCTCCTCGGGGTCGTGCCCGGCGACGAGTTCGTGGTCGTGCCCGGCGAATCCGCCGGTCCGGACGGGCGGCGGATCGGGGAGGTGCGCGTCGACCGGGTGGATCCGGCGGCGGCCTGGGGTGACCTGCGGCCGGCGGCCGCGGAGCTGCCGCTCGGGGCGCGGGCCCACCCGCTGCGCACGGTCACGCCGGCGATGCCGGTCCGGCTGGCGGCCGCGGATCCGTGCCTCGCCCCGCTTGCCCGGGCCGTCGAGGCCGCACCACTGATCCGGCTCGGCCGCCCCGGCGAGGAATCCCCCGTCGAGGTCGGCCGCGACGACGACGGCGGCCTGGTCGTGCACGACGAATCCGGGCCGCTGCACCGGCCTCGCCCGGCCGGCTCCGAAGGCGTCCGGCGGATCATCCGGGATTTGACCCGGGTGGCCCGCGCCCGCGCTCTTCGGTGTCTCAGCGAGCAGCCGGGGGAAGCACCGGACCTGCCGGTGTCGATCGAATTCGGCCGGGTCGAGGCCGGCCGCGCCGTGCCCCTGTCCACGTCGGGTTCCGTGCTGCACCTGGGGCAGCCGATCTACGTCCGGGTGCGCAACGAAAGCCCGGACCCGATCTACGTGTCCTTGCTGGACATCGGGGTCGCGTCGGCCATCTCGGTCCTGAACCCCTCCTCTCCCAGCGGCGTTCGGCTGCCGCCCGGAGGGCAGTACACGTTCGGCGGCAACGACCTGACCGGTGCTCTGCGCGGGGTGGCGTTGAGCTGGCCCGCCGAGCTCCCCCGTACGGTTCCGCGACCCGAGACGATCGTCGTCCTGGTGACGGCCGAACCCGTCGACAGCCGGGTCCTCGAGCAGGACGGAGTCCGGGCGGCGCCGCTCCGGACCGGTCCGTCCTCGGGGAGGAGTCTTCGCGTGCGCACGATCGATTTCGAGCTGGTTCCCGCGCCCGCGCTGCCGGTGGACACCGCCCACTTCGAGGTCGATGAGCGACCGGAGACCTCGACGTGGCTGTGGCGTCCCGGAACCGGGACTTCGGCCGACGTCGCGGTGTCCCTGCGTGACGTGGCCGCGAAGCCGGGGACCCGGCTGGATGTGCTGGTGGTGACCGGAAGCCCGGACGGGCCACCGGTGCACTTCGAACGCACCGAACACGTTCGTGCTCCGCGCCTCGCCGAGCTGCCGGTCCACCGAGGAGCGGTTACCGGCTACCTCGACATCGCGGTATGGGCCTCACTCGACAGCCCGGGAAGTCCTTCCCTGCACGAACTGCTGCGCGAGCGTCCGGTCGCCGATGAGCCGGGCGAGCCGGACGTGGCGGAACCGGCGACCTTGGCCGGCGCCCGCTTCACCACGAACATCGTCAATGCCGCCGACGCCGCGCTCCGGGCGGCGTCAGCCGATTGCGCCGGGCTGTACCGGACGACGCTGCTGGGCCACGAAGAGTTCGGTGCCGGACGGCCGGACATCCGGACCACGCTGCAGGCAGGGCGGGTCTCCTTCCGGTGCCTGGTCGAAGAAGTCACACCCGATTAGACCCAGGAGGATCCGTGCGTTCGTCAACGGACAACCCGATGGCGGGCAGTGTCCCGCTGTTCCTCGACGTCCTGGTGCGGTCCGTCGATCTGGCGCCCGGCGGCATCGAGATCGGCCTGATCCGGTTCTCCGGCTGGCAGCTGCACCGGATCGATCCGCTGCCGGCCGGCTTCGCCGGGCACGCGGCGTATCTGGTCCGGGTGAACTACGAGTTCGACGTGCCTCCCGGGGAGACGCCGCCGGCCTGGGCGGAGGTGCAGTTCGCCTTCGACGCCGCCGAGGTGATGGTGGTCGACGTGATCCCCCGCGCGGTCACGGTCGCCGAGCCCGCACGCACCTACGAGCTCACCGGGCAGCTCAACTTCGTCCGCCGCGCCGACAGCCGCTCCTGCTGGGCGGCCGACGCGAGCGAAGCCAACGTCGCGCTCCCCGCCGTCCGTCCGGAGGTGGCCAGCTTCGGACTCGGGAGTGCGCGGGTGCGGTGGCGGCACTCCGGCGGTGTCCATGTCGGCACGCACACCGCGTGGCTGGTCCTGCTGACCCCACCTGACTACACCGAGCTGCCGGTGCTGGCCGGCGGTGCCTACCACCTGGCGGCGGACGGCGGGCTCGGCCTCCGCGCGAGCGGTGAGCCGGACGCGTTCACCGTGCGGCTCCCGGGAGCGCCGCGACCGGACGTCCCGGCCATGCCCGCCGGCGACGGCAGGCCCCGCGTCTTCGTCTCCTACGCGCAGGAGTCCCTGGCGCACAAGCAGGCCGTCATGAGACTGTGCCGGCTGCTGAGCCGGGCCGGCGTCGACGTGCGTGTCGATCAGGACGGCCTGGAACACCGTCGCAACTGGGACGAGTGGACCACGACCCAGCTCCTGCGCACCGATTACGTGATCGTCGTGGCGTCACCGGTGTACAAAGCGGTGGGCGACGGCGAACTGACCGACGGGACGCGCCACCGCGGTGTCCGGTCGGAGTACGGCAGGCTGGCCGACCTCCTGCACCGCGAGCGGGACCGGTGGACGAAGAAGGTGCTGCCGGTCGTCCTGCCGGGCCGGTCGCCCGACGAGATCCCCCTGACGTTCCTCCCCGCGATCGCCGACCACTATGTCCTTTCCGACATCACGGCGGACGCGGCCGCGGAGCTGCTGAAGGTCCTGTTCACCGCCCCTGCGGAGTGAAGCCGGCCCAGCTCTCGATGCCGATCGCGCGGGACCCGGGCGGCCGCAGCTCCAGCAGCGGCTCCGGCATCCCGTCGAGCGACGGTGCTTCCTCGAGCAGGGCCATCTGCGCCCGGCGCAGCGCCTCGGCGGGGGCGAGGCCGTGGCGGCGCACGTTCTCGTGGAACAGCCACATCAGCGCGGCCGTGCACCAGCCGGCGGGCACCCGCCACAGGGAGCCCACGACGGTCCGGGCGCCGATCGCCAGGAAGGTCGCCGAGAGGGACAGCGCCTCGTCGTAGTCCACTCCGGACACCTGGGTCGTGCACCCGGCCAGGACGACCAGCGCGAGTTCGAGGGGCCGGGCCGGGCTCAGCTCCAGGAGGTCCCGCGCCGACAGCGCGCCACCGGCCAGCTCGATCCGGGACTGCAGGGGGCTGCGCATGTCCGCGAAGGCGTGGCAGGCAAGGTGCAGCACGCCGAGCGGGTCGCGCAGGTGGTCTCGCACCTGTTCGGAGGTGCCCGAACCGGCCGGGGCCGGGACCCACCAGTGCGCCTGGCCGGTGCCGCCCAGGAAGACACCGCCGGGGTAGCAGGAGTCCCGGATGGCCACTGCTTCGGCGGCACCGTCCGGCAGGTCGCCGACGGGATTCCCGACCAGCAAGGCGGCGTCGTTGCGCACGTGGGGGCGGGCCACGGCTTCGCAGAGCAACCGCCCCGAAGGGACGTACGAGACGGTCGCGTCCTGCACGAGGTGCCGGTCGTGGCCGTCGACCTGACGATACGCGGCGTGCCACGGCACCAGCCCGAGGACGCCGAGCGGCACCAGGACGAGCCGTGGATCGCGTCCGGCGATCTCGGTGGCGTGGGCGAGGAGTTCACCGGCTGCGGCGTCCCAGGCCCAGCCGCAGACTTCGCGCAACTCGGTGCACCACTGCCGGTACTCGGGCCCGGTCGGGTCCTTCGCGTCGTCCCACGCGGCGTAGGCCTCCTGGTAGCGCTTGACCGGCTCGGCCTCGCCGAGCTTCGGCAGCGGCCGCACCACCGGGTCACCCTCCGCAGAAACGAGAACGGCGAGCGCCCCGTGGTGGTCGTTCGCCGGCAGGAGATAGGCGAGAACGTCGGAACCCTGCGTGCGCAAGGCGTTCCGGAGCTCCTCGACGCCGGGCGGGCTGAGGAGGTCTTCCGAGTCCTTGGCCAGCACTCGGAGCACCTTGCGCCGCAGACCACCCCAGCGGGTGCCCGGCCCGCCGTGCTCGGGAGTCAGCGGCTCGTCGACGCCTCCGGTGGACTCCCATTCGAGCGCGAGCCGGTCCTCGCCGAGGCTGCTCAGCTGGGCTGAGGCCGCCCGCGTCGTGTTGGCCGACCGCAGCACCAGGCTGCGCCGCGCGTCGACGATCTGGACGAGTTCCGCCACGGCACCGTCGTCGACGCACCAGGCGGTGAGCCGGTCGGCGGCGTCCATCGCGGTGCGCGCGATCTCCATCGCGTGCTCGCTCTCGGACTGGATCAGCACGCGCCAGGCGGCGTTCTCCACGATCTGCCGGGCGAGCTTGCGGCTTTCGGCGAAATCTCCGGAACGGCCGCGCCGCCGCAGCGCGGCAGCGAGCGAGGTCGCCTGCTCGGTGACCAGCGGGGTGCCGTCCCGGTGGATCCCGGTGAGACACGCCCGGTAGGCTTCGATCGCCCGCTCCAGCGCCTCGGTGTCGCTCGGGTCCAGCAGCGAGAGGTTGTCGTACGCGACGGCTCGCGGCAGATGCACCCCCAACGCTTCCTCTTCGTCGGCCGGAACCTCCATGCTCGACCACCGCGCGCAGATTTCCCTCAGCGCACCGGCATCTTTGTTCCTGATGGCGACGAGCACTTCGTCGCTGGCCATTACCGGTGCCAGCAACTTCCTGAGCCACGATTCGGCGCGCGCGCTGTCACGAGCGGGCGGCGGGTCGGTCCCCAAGGCGGCTGCCCCGGTACGGAGGACAATTTCGAGCATGTCGTAGAGCGGCTCGTTGGTGGGGTTGGGCGGCAGTGCGTCCAGAAGGTCCCAGGCACTCCGAGCGAGCTGGAAGACTTCCGGTATCTCCTTCCCCGCCTGGACGGCTCGGTTCACCTCGTAAACCCGGTGCATCGCCGCGGCTTCGGCGCGGGTGGCCGGATCCGCGGCCTGGTCGTCACGGACGCCGGCGAAATAGGCCAGCCCTGCGTCGAAGGCACTCAAGGATCCGGTGGCCGATCCCACCATGGCGAGCAAGGGGTGCATGAGCAACGGAAGGTCGTCCAGGCCCTCCGACAGCTGCGCTTCGGCGAGCGTCCTTCGCAGGGCGGAGAAGTCCGCGTCGCCGTCACCGGTGACGATGCGGGCGGTGTTGCCGAAGAATTCCGTCATCGCTTCCAAGACCGACCGGAGCTCCGGAGGCAGCTCCAGGACATCGAGGGCGTTCCGGAACAGCGGGCTCATCGAGTTGAGGAGGGTGCGGAACGCGACGAGGTCGGTGGTCACCCCGTGGCCGCTCTTGGAGACCAAGTAGTACCAGGACATCCCGACCGTGTACGAGAGCCAGGCCGCTTCTTCGGAGAGCGCGCCTGCGGCCGCCGCGTCGTCGACGGCCGCGTGTGCCTGCCGCACCCACTCCACCACGGGCTGCCGGGCGATCAGCTCGCGCAGGTCCGGCCGATGGCCGTCCTGGAAGACCGCCTGGAGCCGCCGAGCGTGGAATTCGTACGTCAAGGCGGGTTCCGGAACCGGGAGCCCGATGCCGTGGCCGACCGCTTCCAGGACCGCGTCCGCGTGGCGCTGGTCTCCGGTCTGTTCGAACAGGTCGCTGTGCGTCTCGGCGAGCCGGCTCCAGACGAGCCAGTCGTCCCCGGCGTCCGGGCCCTGTCCGGTGGCGCCGTGGGCCAGCCACTCGGCGGCCGCGGTGAGATCGGCGAGGCTGCCGGTTTCTTCCCCACGGTCGAGCAGCGCTTCGCCGTACCACACCGCGGTTTCCGGTTCGGCCGGGTCGGCGACGACGGCGAGGCTTTCGATGATCCGGTCGAGGTCGTCGGGGTCCGGGTTCCCGGCCCGGCGCGTCAGCAGGAGTCTGGCCAGCAGCAGGTGACGCATCGGCCGCGCGGGATCGTCGTGCGGGGTGGCCTCGACGGCCGCCGTCGCCAAGGAGAGGGCGGTGTGGAGGTCGTCCGGGTCCTCGTCCTTCGCGTAGCGGTCGCGGTGGAGTCCCGCCAGTGCCGACATCCCTTCCGGCAGCATGGGATGCCCGGCCGGTAGGCACCCCACAGCGTTGTCCACCAACCGGATCGCGTGCCGCAGGTCGATGTCGGCGGCCAGGATGTCGTACCGGACGCTGAGCAGCCGGCCGCGGTGCAGGTCCAGCAGCGCGCGATCGGCGGGGTCCGCCAGCTGCTCGCCCAGTGCGGACAGCGCCGCCAGTGTGTCGTCGAGTTCGTGCCGGCGCGTCTCGGCGGACAGGTATTCGTCGTTCCACAGCGCTGCCAGCCGGTCCGCGTGGATGTCGGCGACCGTGAGCACCGCTTCGGCGAGCTCATCGGCGGCCGTCGCGGTCGCGACGGCCTGCTCGCCCCAGTGCAGCGCGGCGGTCCACTGTGTACCGTCACCGGTGATGGCCTGGTGGGCGCGCCCCACCGCGAGCGCGGTCCGCCAGGAGCACGACAGCGGGTCGTCGGCGGCGAACGCGAGCCCGTGTTCGAGCAGGAGTGCCGCGGTGTCGAGGTCGGCCGCGAAGCCGGGGGCCGAGTCGTCGAGCGAATCCACGAGGAGGTAGCCGACGGCCCCGGTCCGGCTCGCATCCACGGCCGTCGGATCCCGCTCGACCTGCGCGGCCAGTTCGCCGGCCCGGTGGCGGAGCTCGGCTTCGCTCAGGTGCCCGGTCGTCATCGGAACAGCATCAGCCGAGCACCACTCGGCGCGAACCGACCTTCTCGGCCGAATCCCGCACCTTTCCCGATGCCGGGATGGCCCGGTCGCGCAACTGGCGGACCTCGTCGATCCGCTCCGGTGCCGAACGCACCAGGGGCACGATGTTGCGGAAGGCGTTGCGGTAGAACTCGACCGGCACGTCCCGGTCGTCGGCGGCGGCGATCGCCTCGTAACCGATCTCCTTCACGGCCGCTTCGACGTCCGAGCCGGCGAACCCGTCGCTCAGCTGCACGAGCTCCTCGACGACGTCGTCCGCCACCGGGACGCGCAGGTACTTGCGAAGGTAGATCCGGATGATCTCCCGGCGCTCGTCGGCGTCGGGCAGATCCACGAAGAACATGTCGTCGAACCGGCCACTGCGCAGCAGCTCCTGCGGCAGCGCCCGGACGTCGTTCGCCGTCGCGACCACGAAGACCCGGGCCGGGGACTCCTGCAGCCAGTACAGGAACTGGCCGACCAGCCGGGTGGTGACGCCGGTGCTGTCCGTGCCCGAGCCGGCCAGCCCCTTCTCGATCTCGTCGATCCAGAGCACGCACGGCGCGACGGCGTCGGCCGTGGCGAGCGCCTCGCGAAAGCGGCTCTCGGACTGGCCGACGTAGTTCCCCAGCACCGACGCGATGTCCAGCCGGTACAGCGGGAGCTGCCAGTCACTCGCGATCGCTTTGGCCGACAACGACTTTCCGCACCCCGGGACGCCGACGAGGAGCACCCCGCGGGGCGGCCGCATCCCGCGGTCGCGCAGGTCCATGGTCAGCAGCGGACGCTTGCGGTCCAGCCACCGCCGCAGCCCGGCCAGACCGCCGACGAGGTGGTCGCCGGCACGCACCGGGACCCGCTCGATGCCGGCCAGCTCGCTGAAGATGGAGTCCTTCGCCCGGCCCAGCTCGACCAATTCGGCCTTCGTGATGGACTTCCGCACCACGAACGTGGCGAGGATGTTCAGCGCCTCGATCTTCGTGACCCCGGTGAGGATCGACGCGGCCTCCTCACACTCGGCGGGACCCCATTCGATGCGGATCTCGCCCGCGTACTGGTGCAGGAAGCCCTCGATCTCCGCGCGCATCTCGTCCACGTCGGGCAGGTCGAGCGTGACCGCCATCCCCATGCGCTGCAGGGCGTTCCAGGTCGGATCGGCGGTGATCACCATGATGCACCCGCCGTGCTCCTCGGCCAGCTGGGCGAGGTCGACGAACCGCCGCGAGATCTCGTTGTCGTCGCCGAGGTGCTGGACGTCGGTGAACACGACGGTCTGGTTCGCCCGCGCCTGGAACCATTCGCCGGCCAGGTCGAGCGCGCCGAGCAGCGACTTGTCGTCGGAGAGCACCTGCCGGTTCTTGAGGTCCCGCAGGCCCTGGCTGAGCGTGTGCACGACGATGTCGAGCTGTTTCTTCGTGGCGAGTTCGCCGAGCATCTCCAGCGCACGCCCGCGTTCGACCGTGCGGACGGACACGAACGGAATGCGCGCCAGCAGGTACGACTCGATGCGAGCCTTGGTCTCCGCCCCGTTGGGCATGGTCCTGTTCTCCCTAGTCGAGGATGACCCGGCGGCCGCGCGCCGGTCCGGCGGGCGAGGGGGCCGCCGGCCTGGTCAGCGCGGGCTCGAGGCTGTTCTGCCGGACGGCGTTGCGCAGCGAAACCGGCGCGTCGCGCACGGAGTCCTCGAGACTTCGCTGCGCTGACGAGATCGTCTCCCGGAGCGCGTCGGCCACGCTGGTGCGCAGCTCGGCCGGCAGTCCGGGGTGGACGGTGAAGGCCACCAGGGGGCCGAGCCGCTTCCGCGCGTCCGCGAGGACGACCGGGAGCACGGTCATCGCCCGCTGTGGCTGGGCGAGCAGCAGCTGCTGGTCGCGCGAGAAGGCCTCCTGCCAGCGGCGCACGCGGTCGTGGAACGCGTCGGCGACGTGCCGGGCCAGCCGTTCGGCCATCTGCGGCCCGAGTTCGGCGTCGATCGGCGGCAGGTGACCCGACGGCAGGTCCTCGCCCCGGCCGAAGGCCGCGAGCCAGCTCACCCACGCGGCGTACGGTCCGGGCGTCCGGTACACGCCGTCACTTCCGGGGGTGCCGTCGAAGGAATTCGGCAGGCGGCAGGAGGTCCCAGCCGGGCAAGTCCAACGCGACCTCGTCGTCCTGGAGGGGGTGCCGGGGCTGCGGCTCCTCGGGGCGTTCGGGGACTTCCGGTCGACCGGTCATCGCTCTCGGCATTTCACGCTCCTCGCTTCGCGCCGGGCGCCGGTGCCGCGAACGCTGTGCTGTTCAACCGGTTCAGGTACGAGCGCAGGGCTTCGGCGAGGGCGAGTTCGCGCTCCCACTCGGCTCGCAGGTCCACCAGCTCGGCGATGCCACCTCGCAGCTGCGCTACCGCGACGGCCCGGCGCTGCTCGCCTTGGCGCCGCAGTTCCTGGCGGCGTGCGGGTAGCGCGCGGGCCTGGTAGGCGGACCAGCCGGCGAGGCCCGCCGTGGCGAGGAGGAAGAACACCGCGAGTCCGGGATTGTGCGCCAAGCCCGCCCACAGCGCCAGCAGCAGCACCATCCCGGCGGTGATCGCGGACGCCAGCGGCGGTCCCGTGAACCTCACCTTCGCGACCGCCGCTTCGGTCTCGGCGTCGATGTGCGCGGCCAGGCCGGTGACGAGGTCGGCCTCGCCGGTGGTCTGGTCGATCCGCGCCGACCACCCCTCGAGCCGGAATTCGACGGCCGCGGGCTGCGCGGCGACGTTGGCCGCCTCCAGCCGTCCGGCGCCCTCGACGATCCAGTCCTTCGCGAGCGCCACCGCGAACCGCTGGGTGCCCGGCGAGGTGCCGGTGCGCGAGTCGCCCACCGCCGCGTTGCTGACCAGGGTGAGGAAGTCGACCGTCTCCTCGTGCAGCGGCGCGGCCGTCTGGACTGCCTTCGCCGCCTTGGTCTTGTCGCCGTCGGCCTTGACGATCTCCTGCAGCTCGTGCTCCTTGCGCCGCAGGGGAGCTTCCTCGACGTCGTAGCCGGTGACGAGCCCGTCCAGGATGTCGTCGACGCGCTTGCGCAGGTCCTCGCTCTGCGGCAGCTCGCCGGTGAACAGGCCCCGGAACCGCTCCTCCGCGGTGCGGTGCACGGTCGCCCCTTCGTAGAGCTCCTTGAGCTGCGGCCAGGTGGGACTGATGTCCGGCAGCACGGTGTACCGCGGGTCGACCGGCCGCCGGTCGCCGTCGAGCAAGCGGGCCCACCGGTCCACCTGCCGGTCGACGATGGCGCGGTCGTCGGCGAGGCGCTCGTACCACTCGCCGAGCTGCCGCATCACGAGGTGCTTCGACTCGTGCCCGAACGCGCCGGTGCTGACCGCGTCGAGGATGACGGTGAACTCGCGCGACAGCCCGGTGGGGTCCTGGCGCGCGGTGTACTGGCGCAGCCACCGCGCGGTGGCCTCGTTGCGCTGATGCCGGCGAAGCACCAGCGCGAAGAAGAGGGCGGCCTTGTCGTTGTCCCGGCGGGTCGTCTCCACCAGGGCCTTTTGCGCGAGGTCCGGATCGTCGCGGATCCAGGCGGCGACGGCCACGAGCGCGGGGGCGAGCCAGTAGCGCGGGGTGACCAGCATCAGCTCCTCGGACAGCTGGCGCATCGTGCCGTGCGTGACGATCCCGACGTCCAGCGCCTGCAACGCGCCGGTGGCGAGCCGGCGAACCTCGGCGAAGTGCCCGAAGTTCGTTTCCAGCTCTTGGCGCACCTGGATGATTTCGGTGTGGGCGACCTGCAGGTTGTGCCGGAGCTCGTCGCGGCGCAGGAACTCGGTGAACTCCGCGCGCAGGCCGAGCAGCTCACCCTGGGTCCGGTCCTGCGCGACGGCGACCTGGCCGATCGACTGCTGGAGCACGGCCTGCTGCTGGTGCAGTGCGTCCTGCGAGGCCGTGAGCTGGCCGACAGCTCGGCTGACGTCGTTGAGCTGCCGGGATATCAGGACCTCGTTCACGACTCACCTTCCAGCAGCACGACCGAGCCGTCCGCGCGCACGCAGACGAGCCGGTCCGGATAGACCTCGACGGCCAGATAGGCCGGCGACACGGCGAGGGCACGGGCGCGTTCGAGTGCCGCGGGCAGCGCCTGACCGCGGCGGTAGTGCTCGACGATCGACCCGTCCAACGCCAGGGTGTGCACTTCGAACGGTTCGCCGAGAAAGCATTCGGCCACGATCCCGAACGGAATCGTGTGATATTTTTCGGCGAATTCGCGGCGAACTCCGTCGACGAACTCGTCGGTCTCCACCGCGCTGAGACTTCCCGACGCGTCGAGTGCGCGAACCGCCCGGAGGTAGTTCTCGGACCGGCGACCGGATTTCAGCCTGCCGCCGCTCGCCGACGTGCTGTTCGTGGCGCGCTGCGACCGGGAAAGTATCCCGTTCTGCCGGGTGATCAATGGTTTCGGCACTGTGCCGGCTCCCTGGGGTGAGGCATTTCCTGTCCCTAGTCGTCGCGTGAGCGGCGGCTATTACGGATACCGTCAGCATCACCCGGATGGCCCAACGGGTCAGCTCGCCGCCAGGACGAGCAGGGTCGTCGCGGCCGCGAACCAGGCCGCGGCGGCGGCCGCCGCGAAGACTCGGGTGAGCCGGCCGGACGCGGGCCGCCGGGGTCGCAGGATCCGGCCGGTGTCGGCGACCACCAGCTGCCGCACGATCACCCGGCCCGATCGGTCGCGCCGCCCGTAGGCTTCGACGGCCGTACCCGTTCCCGGCGCGCCGGGGCCCAGGTTCCCGGCCACGACGCAGACGTGTTCCGTTCCCGTCACGTCCTTCAGCACGAGGTCGGCGACGTCCACGGTTCGTGACCGCACTCGCTCCTGCAACGGCAGAACCCACAGCCACCAGGGTGTTCCGGGCTCCCTGGCGGACCGGGGCAGCGTCGACCTCAGGCCGGCGCCGACCAGCGGGAGAACCGCCGCGGCGGCGCCGCAGGCCACCAGCAGCGGGCCGAGTGACGCGTGTGCCAGCACGGCGAGAACCAGCGCTGCGGCCGTGAGTGCCGCCCCGATCCGGCTCGCCCACACGAAGCTCCGGTCCACGACCGGTTCCTGGCGGACGGGGCCGGACCGGACGACCGTCCCGGTCGCCAGGCGGCCGGGCACGCGGGGTGGCGGTTGCGCGCCGGCCGCGACTCGTCCCGTGGGCACCACCGGGCGGCCACCGCACGCCGGGCAATCGGTGTCCGTCGTGCTCAGTGGTGCGCCACAGGAAAGGCAGGATGCCGGCATGATCGTCATTCCTCACCATCGCGGAGTTCGCGGAACCCGAAACAGAACGCGAGCCGGATGCGATTGTGTCGGGTGATGGCGCGCCCGGGAAGTCTCGATTGAGAAACGCTCACCCCGCGCGGCCGCCGAGGTGAAAGGTGCCCGAAGTGAACGGATCTCCGGTTTTCGACGATCCCGGGAACGAGCCGCCCGCGCGGAGTTCGTTGTGGGGTCCGGCGCGGGCTCCCGCGGAATCACCGGCCCGACCGGAATACGCGGAGTTCCGGCCCGGCGGCCCGCCGACGGAACCGATCGCGGCGATCCCGCCCGAGCCGTCCGGTGCGGTCGAGGAGCCGCTACCGGCGTCCGGAGAGGCGAAGAGCACCAGCCGGGTGAAGGTCGTGGTCGGCGCGGCCGTGACCGCGTTCGCCGCGGTGACGGCGGTCATCGTGGTTTCCGCGGTGACCTACCGGCCCGCACCGCGGTCCGACGCGAACAGTCAAGTCCTGGGGGCCGGGAGCGGCGCGGGCGCGTACTCCGGCTACGCCCCGACTTACGCTCCGACGTACGTCTTGACCGAGACGCCGACACCAACACCAACAACGGCGTCCACGACGGAACCCACTTCAACGACGTCGATGTCGTACTCCCCGGGCGCGGTGCCCGACGGCTACCAGCGGGTGACCGGCCCGGCGGGCGTGTCGGTCAGCATCCCGGCCGACTGGTCGGTGCAGCGGGGGGCGTTCGCGACGACCGACGAAGCCGACGCCCCGGACGGGTCCGGCTCGATCATCCGGTACAGCGGAAGCCCGACGCCGGTGCTGTCGCTGCAGGACGCGGTGGCGGAGCTGGAGCGGAACACACCCACCATCCGCAAGGACTACGAGCGGCTCCGCCTCGACGAGCTCGCCTCCGGTGATGTCGTGTGGGAGTTCCGGTTCACGACGAAGGCGGGCGTCCAGCGCCATGCGCTCGGCCGGTACTGGCGCGCGAACGACCACGACTACGCGGTCTACGGCTCGGTCGACGAATTCCGCTGGACGGACTTCCAGCCGACCCTCGACGTCCTGGTGCAGACGGCGGCGCCACGCTGACCGGCGGCTGCTCGTAACGACACCGGCGATGGCAGCGAATGGTCCGGTGAACCGCCACACCGAGACCGAGCACGGCCGATCCGGCGCGAGCCAGCGCGGTGATCGGTGCCAGCCACGGCCATGCGGCCACGAGATCGAGCAGGGTGATCAGCATCGTTCCTCCTCCAAGCGGGGATTGCGGCCAGGACAGCGTCACCTCCCCGGTGTTCAACCTGCGGCAGCTGTCCTGAACTGAACGAACTGAACGAAGCGGGGGAGCGCCGGTGCGGGCGGAAAGCGGCCACGACGTGTTGCGGCTCTTGTACGAGGCCGTCGGATCGCCGGGCTACCAGGATCTGGTCGACTCCGCCGACCGCAAGGGCGCCCTGCTCAGCAAGGGCACGATCAGCAACCTGCTCGCCGCCAGGACCGAGCCGCGACGCCGCACGGTGCTGATCTTCGTCGAGGCGTGCCTGACCCACAGTCCGCGCGCGCGGACGTCCGCGCTGTTCCGCGAACTGCCCGCCGAGGCGCGCGACCCGGCCTATTGGGTCGACCGCTGGGACAAGGTGACCGGCAAGCCGGCCCGGGTGCCCGCGAGAGCCGGATGGGACTTCTTCATCGTCTGCCGCAGGCCGGACGCGCCCGCTGCCCAGCGCCTGACGGAACTGCTGCAGCCGCGCAGCCGTGTGTGCGGCAGCGTCGTCTTGGCACCGGACACCCCGCGGCAGGAGTTCGAGCAGCAGCACCGTGCCTCCGCCGTGACGGTCGTGCTCGTCTCCGGAGCCGGCGTCGGAGAAATCCGGCCATCGGTCGAAGTCGCCGCCGACCTCGTCCGGTGTGATCCGGACAGCCACCTCGTGGTTTCCGTTCTGCTCGACGCCACGGCGAAGCTCCCCGGGGAACTCGCCGGGACGGAGGTCCTCGACGATGCGCTGCCCGTCATCGCCGAACGCCTGCTGAAGCTCCTTTCCTCCCGGCGCCGCCCGCACGCAACCGGAGCGTCGGAGCTGACCGATACGACCGTCGGCCTCCTGAGCGCGATCGACGACCACCTGCTGGGCCTGGCGAGCCGACACGGCCAGACGGTCGAGGCGCTGCTCGAAGAGTTCGGTGATCCCGCCTTCACCGATCGGGTGCGCCGGCACGGGCTGCAGGCCGCGCTCGTCCTCCGCGGAGCGGAGAACCACGACGAAGCAGTGCGCCACTGGACCCGGGACGACGACGGGACCGCCGCACTCGCGCTCGACCGCTTCCGCGACCACCTGTCCGAGGCGATCGAGGCCGGCCGGTTCTCCCTGCCGGCCGCGCTCGCCGAGCAGGTCGCAGCCACAGTGCGCGGTGGTGCGACCGGGCAGCGCCTGCTCCAGGGTTTCACCGCGCCGGTCCGGTCGACCTCTCGCGAAGTCGTCGTGGCGGAGAAGGCGCAGCTGGAAACCTTCCACGCGAAACTCGACGAACGCGGTCGCCGGTTGACGCCGGCCGCTCGGCAGATGTGCGTGCTCCCACCGGTCGATCAGCGCTTCTGCGGACGGGACCGGCTGCTCGAAGCCGTGCCGGTCGCCTCCGTCGTCTGGCTCTTCGGTGCGCCGGGGACGGGGACGTCGGCGGTGGCCGTGCACCGGGCCCACCAGGTGTCGGAAGACTTCGACACGGTCCTGTACCTCGATCTGTACGGCATGACCCCGGAAAGCCGCCGCAGTGCGCGGACCGCTGCCCGGATCCTCCTGGATGCGCTGGGCGAGCGGATGGTCGCCGACCTCCGCGAAGACGAAGCACTCTACGAACGGCTGGCCGCGGCCCTGCGCCGGACGAAAACCCTGCTCGTCCTCGACAACGCCAGGGACGCCGACCACGTCGCACCGATCATCCGGGCCGGCGGCCCGCAGGCCACCCTGATCACGTCACGTCAGCGAGTGCAGAGCTTCACCGAGCGCACGGTCCGGGTCCCCGCCTTGGACCGGACGGCGTCGGTCGAGCTCCTGGACAGTTACGCGTCCGACATCACGGAAGACCTCCTCGACCGGCTGGCCGAACTGTGCGACGACCTGCCTCTCGCGTTGCGTCTCATCGCGGCCCGCCTCGGTGATCCCGAGCTGCCACCCGACGAGATCGCGCGACTGCTGGCCGCCGAACGCACCCGCCTCGACCTGCTGCAAGCCGGTGACCGAGCGGTCCGTGCCGCGATCGTCTTCACCTACAAGGACCTCAAACGGCTCGCCCGGCGTGCCGCCCGGTACCTGTCGATCGGCTTCGGCTCGGTGAGCGACGCCGAGGAGATGGCGGCCGGGCTCGACGACTTCGAGGACCGCACTTCGCTGGCCCTGCACCGGGTCGTGGACGCCAGCCTGGCGCGGTGCGCGCGGGGCCCGAACGGCCCGATGCGGTTCCGGATGACGCCGCTGGTCCGGCTGGCCATGCGCGAACGGTCGGCGAAGGAGGACGCGAGCAGCGACATCGCCGACTACCAGCGACGCGTGGCCCGGTACCTGGCCGACCAGCTCACCGCGATCGTCGGGCGGACGGGCGGCGACCCGGAACTCGAAGTCGACCCGACCAGGGCCCACGCGGCGCTCACGGCGGCGGTGACCGGCGAGTGGTGGAGCACGGCGTTGGACATCGGCGAGAACCTGCGGGCGATCTACCAGGCCGAATTCGATCTCGCCGGGGTGGACGCCACGACCACCGAGCTGGTGAAGGCCCACCTGGCCCTCGGGGAACCGGAGAAGGCCGTGCGAGCGGCCAAGGGCGCGGCGGTGGACCTGAGAGCGAGCGCCCAGCACCGATCCTCGGCGCTGGGCTGGGCGCAGGAGAGCGTGGCACTGGCCCGGGTCCACGACGTCTCCGGCGAGAAGGTCGGATGCTGCTTGTTGTGCGCGGGCATCGCCTTCCAGCTCGAAGACAAGGAAAAGGCCATCGAGTACTCGCGGATGGCGGTCGAACTGAGCGATCCCACAGCGGCGGGCGCCATCCGGCCCCTGGTCAACCTGGGAAAACTGCTCGTCGACGTCGGCGAGCTGGAAGAGGCGGCGGTCACCCTGCGTCGCGCCGCCGATCTGGCCGATCGGGCCGGCAGCGTCGGGGACCGGGCCGCCGCCCACTTCGCCTTCGCCGCCGCGTTGAGCAAGCTGGGAAACAACGCCGAGGCGGCAGCGGCCTGGGCCCGGTCCGCCGAGTTGTACGTCGCGGGGAACGAGTGGATGAACGCCGCCATCGCGAAGGAGAACGAAGCCGGGGTTTCTCCCGAGCCCCGAGCGGTCACGGCGCTGACGGACGCGGTGGCCAAGTTCCGGAAGGCGGACAAGCCCGCCCGTGCGCTGGCCGCCCTCTGCGAGCTGTCCACGTCCGTCTTCGTAACCACGCAGGCACCGGAGAAGGCGCTGCAGGTGCTGGACGAAGCCCACGACATCACGTCGGGCCAGCCGGAACTCGCCCACGAGGTGGAGGTCCGCAAGACGTGTCTGCGCGCCGTGCTCGGGCGGCCGGCGAAACTGCCCGACGGCGAGCCGCCCCAGCGCCTGGCCGAACACGACGCCTACCGGAGCGCCCGGGACGCGCTGCTGCACAGCCGTGACCCCGTGGCGCTCCTCCGGCTCGTTCTGCATCCGGTGATCGAGCAGCCGGAGTACCCGGATCCTTGGGTGTTCGAAGAACAGGGCGGCCACGACCGCAGACTCGAGATCGGTTAGAGCCAGCCCGGCGAGGTTCCGGCCGCCGCGGCCCGCCGGCTCCACCGCACATAAGGTGGGCAGAGGTCGTGACGAGCAGAGGAGTTCGTATGGAAGGCATCAACCCCGCGGTTCCGCCCAGCGGCACCGGCTGCGCGGACTGCGACAGCGCGAACCCGCAGGGCTGGTGGTTCCACCTGCGCCGCTGTGCCGAATGCGGGCACATCGGCTGCTGCGATTCCTCGCCCGCCCAGCACGCCAGTGCCCACGCCGCCGCCAGTGGGCACCGGATCGCGCGCAGCTTCGAGCCCGGCGAAGCCTGGTTCTGGGACTACACCGACGAGGTCCTCTACGAATCCGGCCCGGCGCTCGCCGCTCCCGAACACCGGCCGCTCAGCCAGGCCGTGCCCGGGCCTGCCGGCCGCGTGCCCGAAGACTGGACTCAGCACTTGCACCGGTAATCGTTCCTGTCTCGTGGACAACCTGGGCGTCACACGAGCAGGCTGCTATTCTGGCTTGAAACGTTTCAACAAAGCCGTGGAGCGTTCATGCTTGGATATCGCGTGCTGCTCGCCGTCCTGTCCGCCCTCCTCGTGAACGCCCCGCCGAGCGTCGCCGCGCCCCAAGCGGCCATCCAAGTCGGCGACCTGCGCGTCGACAACGTTGTCAACCCTCTCGCCGCCGGTCCCGGCCCGACGTTGAGCTGGAAACTGCGCTCGGACCGGCCCGGGGAACGGCAGACGGCCTACCGGATCCTCGTCGCCAGCGATCCGCGGCTCCTGCAGGACAACCGCGCCGACGTCTGGGACAGCGGCCGCGTCACCGGCGCCGACTCGGTGGCCGTTCCCTACCGCGGGCCCGCCGGGAAACGGAACTACTGGACCGTCGAAGTCTGGGGCACCCGCGGCGGACCGCCCGCCAAGGCCGCGCCCGCCTGGTGGGAGACCGGCGCCGACTGGTCCGGCGCCCAGTGGATCGCCCCGGGCGACGCCTACGCCTGGCAGGACTTCGTCCTCGACGTCGACTTCACCATCAAGTCCGCGGCCGCGAGCGTTCTCTTCCGCGCCGCCGGCCCCGACGATTTCCTGCTGTGGCAGGTGAACGCCGCCGAGGCGCCGGGCAAGGTCCTGCTGCGGCCGCACGTCAAGAGCCACGGTTCGTTCACCCTCCTCGGCGAAACCGACGTGAGCCGGCTCGTCACCGTGAACGCGCCGCACCACCTGCGGATCGACGCGCGGGGGAGCACCGTCGTCACGTCGATCGACGGCACCCAGGTCGACTCCCGGACGGTCGACGCCGTGCGCACCGGCACCATCGGATTCCGGACCTCCGTCAGCCAGGGCACCCCCGAAGCCGCCGCCTACGACAACCTCACCGTCCACGGCATCGACGGCACCCCGCTGTTCTCCGACGACTTCGAGTCCACTCCGGACGCCCGCTTCCCCGGAGCCACGATCACCGACGGCCGGCTCGAACCCCAGGGCGACCCGCTCCTGCTCGCCCGGTCCCCGGACGCGCCGTTGCTGCGGAACGAGTTCGTTCTCGACAAACCCGTCGCGAGCGCCCGCGCGTACGTCTACGGCCTCGGTCTCTACGAACTGCACCTCAACGGCGGCAAGGTCGGCGACCAGGTGCTGACGCCGGGGAGCACGCCGTACGACCGTCGGCTCCTCTACGACTCCTACGACGTCACGAACCAGGTCCACAAAGGACGCAACGCCGCCGGCCTGTGGTTGGGCAACGGCTACGGTGCCCGCTTCAGCCAGTACGGCTTCCGCTGGACCGGCCCGAAGCAGGGCATCCTCGCGCTGGCCGTTACCTTCACCGATGGAACCCGCCGGACGATCACGACGGACGACTCCTGGCGCTGGTCGGACGGCCCAGTGACGGCGAACGACCTCTATGCCGGCGAAAACCACGACGCCCGGCTGGAGAAACCCGGCTGGGACCGGCCGGGGTTCGACGACTCGGCCTGGCACCCGGTGCGCACCGCCGCCGCCCCGAGCGGCGAGCTCATCGGCTCGACCGCGCCGCCGATCCGGGTCGTCCGCACGCTCCGGCCGGTGGCCATGACACAGCCGCGTCCAGGCGTGTACGTCTACGACTTCGGCGAGAACTTCGCGGGCTGGGCCCAGCTGCGCGTCGCCGGGCTGGCCGATACGACCGTGCGGATGCGCACCGCGGAAGAACTGGCCGAGGACGGCATGCTCGACACCGCGACCAACCGCAACGCCGCGTCGACCGACGCCTACACCCTCGGCGCCGCCCGCGGAGTCCAGGTGTACGAGCCCCGGTTCACCTACCACGGCTTCCGCTACCTCGAGCTCACCGGCTACCCGGGGACGCCGGACCTGGGCAGCGTCGCCGGCCGGGTCGTGCACGCCGACGTCGCCGCCACCGGGCACGTCGAGACGTCCGATCCGCTGCTGAACACGATCTGGGCCGACAATCGGCGGGCTGTGCTGAACAATTCGATGAGCCTGCCCACCGACAACCCGGTCCGCGACGAACGGACGCCGCCGGGCATGGACGTGCAGGCTTATCATGACGCCGCCGTCCTCGACTTCGGCATGGAACCCTTCTATCGCAAATACCTGCTCGACCTGCCGCCCGGGACGGCGTTGCCCAGCGACGACGGGAACGCCCAGCTGCCGGACATGGGCGGCGGCTCGGTGGACCTGGCGTGGTCGCTCTACGAGCAGTACGGCGACCTCCCGCGGCTGGCCGCCGCCTACCCGTTGATGAAGGCGTTCGTGGACACCAACGCGGCCGCCTACCCCGGCCGCATCTGGCCCGAGGACCGCGGCTTCGGCGACTGGTGCCCACCCGACCGGAGCCCGAACGCCAACGGGGGACAGGGAAGTCCGTCAGCAGGAGCGTGCTTCAGCGAGCGTTCGCTGGTCAACACCGCGTTGTCCTACCGGCAGGCCGAAGACGTCGCGAAAGCCGCACGGGCACTGGGAAAGACCGCCGATGCGACGCACTTCGAGGAGCTGGCGAGCGCGATCGCCACCGCGTTCAACGCGCACTTCCTCGTCGGCGCAACCTACGGCGACGGCCGTCAGACGACCAGCATCCTGCCGCTCGCGTTCGGGATGGTTCCCCCGGACAAGGTGGCGGCGGTCGGCGCAAAGCTCGTCGAAACGATCCTGACCAAGGACGCCGGGCACCTCGACACCGGCATCTTCGGCACCCGCTACCTTCCCGAAGCGCTCGCCAAGGCCGGCCGCATCGACGTCGCGCTGACCGTGCTCCGGCAGCGGACGTACCCCGGTTTCGGGTACGAGATCAGCCGGGGCGCGACGACGCCGTGGGAGCAGTGGACGTACGAGTCGGGCATGGAAACCCACGACCACGCGATGTTCGCCGGGATCAACGCCGCCTTCTACACGCAGTTCGCCGGCATCACACCCGCGGCACCGGGGTACGCGTCGATCGCCATCGCACCTCAGGTACCGCCCGGCCTCCGGCACGTCGCGGCGTCGATCGACACGGTCCGCGGGCCGGTCGGCTCCGAGTGGACGCAGACCGGGTGCCGCTTCGACCTGACCGTCACCGTCCCGGTCAACGCGACCGCCACGGTCACCCTGCCCACGGGGGAACGGATTCCGGTCGGCTCAGGGACGTCGAAGTTCACCGCCCGCCACTGCGCCTGATCGAGCCGCGGTGTCGTTCACAGCCGGCGGAACCGGGCCTCCAGCAGCGCGAACACGCCGAACACGGCGATCCCCGCCGCGAGGGTCAGCAGCAACGCCTGCCCGTACGGCTGCACGGCCAGGGTCTTCAACGCCGGATCCAGGCCGCCGGCCTTGGCGGGGTCGTAGCGGACGGCCGCCAGGACGAACATGGACCCCACTGTGGCGTACAGGACGCCCACCGCGCACCAGCCGATCTGGCCGAGGCGGGTGGTCGACGTGCGCAGGGTGGGGGAGGCGCCGCCGAAGTCGAGGTCGCGGAGGAACTTCTTCCGCGCCCCTCGGTAGGCGAGCCACGCCGCGACCGCGATGACCACGATGCCGGCCGCGATCACCGCGACCGCGCCCCACGGCCGGCTCAGCACGCTCGCGACCACCGAGCCCGCCTTGCCGGACGCGCCCATCGCCGTCTTGCCCGCGCTGTAGGCGACGAGGCCGTACAGCACCACTTCGACGCCGCTGACCGAGCGCCGCACCCACCGCCGCCGGGGTTGCACGTGCCGGTGGCCGGTGATCGCCTCGGCGAGCTGCCACAGGGCGAGCACCCCGGTGCCGGCGGCGACCAGCCAGAGCAGCCACGCGCCACCCTCGGAGGCGAGGATCTGCAGCGCGCCCGCCTTGTCGGCCCGCTCGTTGTCGCCGAGCGCCACCTGCACGGCCAGCCACGCGACGATGAGGTGCACCGCCGCGTAGCAGATCAGCCCGATCCGGGCGAGCAGGCTGAAAACTCTCAGTTCGGGCATGAAGGTGAGTTTTACTCACCTTGGCGGATTCGGCAGCGCGAAGGTGGGCCACGTCGACCCGGCCGATCAGGCGTCGGGCGGGCACCAGGTGTCGGACGTCGGCCCGTCGGCGGCGCCGCAGAAGCCGTGCAGCGACTTGTCGACTTCGCCGCCCGACACGCCCATCACCGCGACCGGCTTGTTCTGCGGCACGTTCCGGCCGATGTCGCCGCCGTAGTCGATCGTGCCGGTGACGCCTTCGAGGTACTTGTTGACCTGCTCGGCCCCCGGGCGCGAGGTGTGGATGGCGGTGATCTCGCGCCAGATCGCGCCCGGCGTCACCGGGATCTCGGCCGCCGTCTCGCGCAGGTACGCCGCCGCGACGATCATCACCTGCGCGGCGTCGTAGGCGAGCGCGGCGTGGCCGTCGTACGAGCGGCCCTCCGGCGTTTGCTCGAACGGGAACAGTGTCTCGTCCAGCGTCTTGTAGAAGTCCAGCGCGGCGCCGCTCGGCTCGGTGACCGGCGAGGTGGCGAACGACAGGTAGTAGTAGGGCAGTGCCCGGTTGCGCTGCCGCTCGCCCTGGTCGGCGACGAACCGCGTGACGTCGTCGTCGCCGATCACGGTGGCCCGGCTGCCGCACTGCGCGGCGCTGCTGAGGAACTGGCCGAAGTCGGGCACGCCCCGGCCGGCGAAGAACGCCAGGCCGTCGAAGGAACAGGTGTCCCGGCCGGCCGCCCCGGCGTTGCCCAGTAACGTCTCGCCGTACCGCAGGTGCGACGGGGGCCCGCCGAGGCCGCCGTCCGGGGTGAACGCCCGCGCCTCGGCCTGGAAACCCTTGTCGCGGAACGACTTCAGGACGTCGTCGCGGAGGTTGGTGCTGTACACGTCGGCGTCGTCGTCGGAGTAGTAGACGCGCACCACCCGCGGACCGGGCAGCTGCTCGGCGAACCCGGCCGCCACCGCGGCCTCGCGCCGGTTCTGCGGCGTCACCTGGAAGTACATCGGGTTGAGGTCGGCCAGCGGGTCCGCGGACAGCGTCGAGGCGACCATCGGCAGCCCGGCGTTGGTCAGGGCGGCGATGGTCCGCTGGGTCGGCGCGCTGCTCAGGTCCAGCCCGACCACCCCGACGATGCTCTTGTCCTGCTCGGCCTGCTGCCGCAGCCGGTTGGCCACCCGCACGCCTTCGCGCATGTTGCGGCCCGCGTTGGCGATGAGCAGCCGGACGATCGGGTCGGCCGAGCCCGGCGCGTTGAGCTGCCGCAACTGGGCGACCGCGAACCCTTCGAGGGATTCGCGTTCGGTGGTCAGCCCCTCCGCGAGGTTGTTGGACGAGGTCAGCGCCTCCAGCACGACGAGCGTGATGTACGGCCGTTCCGGGTGGGCTTCGTGCAGCCGTTCCGCGCGGTGGTTCTGGTCCAGCACGACCGCTTCGACCTGCCGGATCGTCGCGTCCGACGGCTGGAAGACGTCCTCGGAGCCGTCCGTGGCGCCGACGCACTCGGTGCCCGTCCAGGTCAGCCAGGGGTTGCCGGAGCCGCAGTGCTCGGCCCAGGTGTCGTGCCGGTCGTAGGCGACGAACCCGGCGACGAGCGCGACGAGGACGACCGGCACGCCGATCCGCGTCCACCGGCTCGCCCACCACGGCGGCCGGACCTGCTTGCGGAACCGGTAGTCGCTGCCGAGGGTCTGCAGCATCTGCCGGACCTGCGGCTCGTCGTCGTCCCCGGGCGGCTGGACCCCGACCGGCAGGTACCACGCGGTCGGCCGGCGCTCCCGCCGGTCGCGTTCGAGCTGGTTCTGCCAGGCCACGTACGCGGCGCGCGCCTGCGCGGCCTGGAACTGCGGCCGGTGCGGCGTCGGTTCGGCGTCCGGCGGCGGCGCGGGGCTGGCGCTGACCACCAGCAGCGGGTCGAACCGCCCGACCTGGTTGCGGACGGAGTTGACCAGCTCCAGCAGCCGGTAGCCGCCGTTGCCGACGCTCACCTCGTCCAGCAGCAGCACGGGGTAGGTCATCCGGCGCCGCCGCCACACCCGCCACGGCCGCAGCCGGTAGGCCCGCCGCAGGTCCTCGAGGAAGGCGTTGAGCAGCAGGCGGCAGACGTACTCGGGGGCCTCTTCCTGCCATTGTCCTTCGGTGAGCCGCCGGGCGAACCGGACGAAGCTGCCGGACATCTCCGGCGCCAGGTGCGGTTGCCGCAGGAACCACCGGTACCGCCCGGAAAGCAGCGGCACCCGCCCGGTGACGGCGATCCGGAAGGTCAGCAGGGTCAGCCCGCGCACGAGCAGCGAAAAGACCTTCCAGATGCCCTGGTTTTCGGGTAACTGCTTGACGGCGTCCTCGGCGGAAGAGCTGAACCGCTCGGCGAGGCTGATCCGCCGGATGGCCCGCCGCAGCACCCCGTCGGGGTCCTCGCGGCCGTCGTGGTCCTGCAGCATCAGCCAGTAGACGAGGTCGAAGAGCGGGAAGGGAAGCCGGCTGGTGTGCGCGGTCGCGCTGTCACCGAGTGCTTTCCGGGCGTCCCGCAGGATGTCCCGCACCACGGTGACGGAGTCGGCGGTCGCGGGCCCGGCTTCATCCCGCCCTTCGTGCGCGGTGAGCTCGGGTCGCGCGTACCGGATGCTGCCCTGCGGTTTCGCGGTCTTGAGCCGTTCCGCGACGGCGGCGACCACGTCCCCGTTTTCGGCGGGCCGCACGAGGCACACCATCGGCAGGCCCCGCCGTTCGGACCGTTCGTCCTGGTATTCGCCCCAGTGGCATTGTTCGTCGAGTTTCCGCGGCCGGTCCCCGAGCCGCGGCCGCAGGCAGAGCGCCCCGAGCAGCTTGACCAGTACGTCGGCACCGAGAAAGCCGAGCGGCCCTGTTCTCCCCATCGGAACAGAATGGCACATTTTCGGCGAAACCGGTTCCGCAGTTTTACCGTCACGGGCGCAACGGGCCGGGGCACCGGGCTGTGCGGCGTGGCGGCTCCCGCCTTCGAAGCCCGGTTTGAACGGGGCAAACCGGACAGGTTTAGCCTCCTGCTTCCGCGGATTCCGACAAATCTCGTCAGATTGCCGGCGCAGTGCGTGATTGACGGTCCGTCGGATTCCGCGGTGTATTCAATCGGGCACCAAAAGTGTCGAGTGTCCCCACTGGACTGTCCACAAAGAGCACGAACCGATAGGCCGAAATCCTTCCAGCCAAGCCAACCTGAGTGGACCGCATCTCGCGGTCCAGCGGTCGAAAGACCTTTAGCTTGGGGGAGTCCACCGATTCGCACGTGCCACCGGGAAACCGCAGTGGGCACTTCTAAGACCGTTGTGCCCTATTCGCGTGAGCTGCTCGGCTGCCTCGCCGAATTCGCCGAAACCCGGGCGAAATCGACCGCGCTCGTCCTGGGCGACGAGCGGGTCACCTACGCCGGGCTCGCCGCCATGGCCATGTCCGCCTACCACGCCATCGACACGCTGCCCGCGCCCGAAGGCAGCCGGGTCGCTCTGCGCGCGGCCAAGTCGCCGCGCACCGTGGCGCTGATCGTGGCCTGCCTGCTCGCGCGGCGGCCGTTCCTCGTGCCCTCCATCGAGTTGGGCGAGGACGCGCTGGAGACCATGCTCGCGCGGGCCGGCGCCACCCACGTGCTCACCGCCGAGGTCGACGGCTCGATCGCCGGCCGGGAGGAGCACAAGATCGACGTGACGGCGGGCCCGTTCGACCTCGGCGGCCTGCGGGACCCGGATCTGACCGCGGATTCGGTCTCGTTCATCTTCACCACGTCCGGCTCACCGGGCCCAATTCTTCGCCGCCTGATCTCGTCTCCTGCCTTGCCGGTACGGTGAGACCGGTGCCGATCCCGACATCGAACTGATCGGCGTGCCGATCAACGCACGAGGCAAGCCTTCGACGACCCCGGCCCCTTGCGCAATCCGGGGTTCCGGTGGTTCTTCCTGGGGCGCGTCGTCTCGCTCGCGGGCAGCTCCATGGCACCGGTTGGTCGGTGGCGTTGCCGCGGACCGGTTTCCCGCAGGGCGGTCCTGCTGGTGTCCAACTTCGGCGCAGCGTTGTCGCAGGGTGCCTTTTCATTTCCGGGAACTTCCACCTTGCCGCGATCGTCGCCCTGGAGTTCGCGAACGGCACGCTGACGGCGTTCACTTCGCCCGCCCTGCGGGGAATCGTCCCCCAACTGGTCGACGCCGACCACCGGCAGCGGGCCAATTCGCTGCTGGGGTCGTCGAAGAACCTGACCTCGATCGTCGGGCCTTCGCTGGCGGGCGGGATCGTGCTCGCCTTCGGCGGAGGCTGGGCGATTGACATCGACGCCGTCAGTTGCTTGTCGCGGCGTTCCGCCTGGCCAAGGTGCGCCTGCCGGAGCGGGGCACAAAGGGGGAACCGGACGTCATTGCAGCGGCTACGCTCCGGCCGTCGGCCTAGGAGAGGCATGCACCCAGCGGGTCGGCCACATTCGGCCCCACACTGGTCCCATCCCATGATCAAAGCCCACCGGCGAAATCCTCTTGATCAAGGATACCCGCAGGTAGGCTTCGATTCAGTGGGGTGCGCCATCAGGGACTCGAACCCCGAACCCGCTGGTTAAGAGCCAGCTGCTCTGCCAATTGAGCTAATGGCGCCGGTGTCTGCCGGAGGCTTCCCTCGGCGACGTGGAAAAGATTAGCACCCCTCTCCGAGGCCGTTTCAGGGGGGTCCCCCAAGCCGGTTGTGGCATAGCTGCCCCGGCGTCGCGGCTGGTCGGGCACACTGTAGTCGGACATCGACGGCGAAACAGGCGGGTGGGCATGCGGGGTGTGACGGTGCGGCTGCTGGTGGCCGCCGGGTTGGTCGGGCTGGCCGGGTGCAGCAGTAGCCCTTCGGGTGAACCTCCCCGGGAGACTGCGCCGCCGCCGTCCAGTCAGAGCAAGTCCGCGCCGAAGCCCGCCACGCTCAGCCTTACGCCCGCCAAGGACGCGAAGGACGTCGCTCCCGGGGAGCCGGTGAGCGTCACCGTCAAGGACGGGAAGGTCGGGGACGTCAAGCTCACCGGGGCCGATGGCAAGGTCGTCGGCGGCAAGGCTCGGGCTGACGGCTCCGGGTGGGACTCCGCCGAGCCGCTCGGCTACAACAAGACTTACAAGCTGACGGCCACCGCCACCGGCTCCGACGGCAAGCCCGTGACGCAGGAGTCGTCCTTCAGCACCGTCAAGCCCGCCCGGCAGCTCGGCGTCTCGGTGAACCTCGGCGAGGGGGAGACCGTCGGGGTCGGGATGCCGCTGATCTTCACCTTCACCGGCAACGTCGCCGACAAGGCCGCGGCCGAGAAGGCGCTGAAGGTCACCGCGGAGCCGGCCACCGAGGGCGCCTTCCGCTGGTTCGGCGACAAGCAGGTCACCTGGCGGCCGAAGGACTACTGGAAGAGCGGCACCAAGATCAAGGTCGACGCCGCCGTCTACGGCAAGCCGCTCGGCAACGGCAGCTACGGCCGGGAGGACAAGGGGGCCAGCGCGACCGTCGGCGACAAGCTCGTCGCCGTCGCCGACGGACAGACCCACCAGATGACGGTCACGATCAACGACAAGGAGGTCAAGACCATGCCGACCTCCATGGGCAAGCCCGGCCACAACACGCCGCAGGGCACCTACACCGTCATGAGCGAGCACACCGGCTACACGATGAACTCCGCCACCTACGGCGTCCCCGAGGACGCGCCCGGCGGCTACAGCACCTTCGTGCAATACGCGGTCCGCCTGTCCTGGAGCGGCATCTTCTACCACTCCGCGCCCTGGTCGGTGCGGCAGCAGGGCCACAGCAACGTCAGCCACGGCTGTCTGAACCTGTCCACCGAGAACACGAAGTGGCTGATGGACACGTCCAAGAAGGGCGACATCGTCACCGTCCAGAACAGCGGCGGCCCGAAGCTCGAACCGACCGACGGCTGGAGCTTCTGGCAGCTGTCCTGGGACGAGTGGCGGACGGCGGCGAACTAGCCCGAGCCGCGGACCAGCTCCCGCGCCTCGGCCTCGGTCGACACCGCGGGCCCCGAGCCCCACAGCGGCTTGTTCGCCGTCTCGCGGCTGAAGTACACCGCGACCGCGCCGATCGCGCCGGCCGCCATCAGGTACCAGGCCGGCCAGAAGTCGTGGCCGGTGGCGGAGATCAGCGACTGCATCACCAGCGGGGTCGTGCCGCCGAAGAGCGACACCGAGATGTTGAACGCGATGGACAGCGCGCCGTACCGGATCGCCGTCGGGAACAGCGCGGGCAGCGCCGCGGGCATCGACACCTCGAAGCAGAGCAGCAGCAGGCCCAGCCCCATCAGCCCGAGGAACGTGAGCACGAGCCCGCCGTCGTGGACGAGCAGCATCAGCGGCCAGGACAGCACGAGGAACCCCAGGCAGCCGGCCATCATCACCGGCTTGCGGCCGACGTGGTCGGTGATCCGCCCGCCGACCATGATGATGAGCATCATCACGACCATGACGACGATGATCAGCAGCAGGCCGTGGGTGGCGTCGAGGTGCAGCTGCTCCGACAGGTACGTCGGCATGTAGGACAGCAGCATGTAGTCGGTGACGTTGAACACGAGCACCAGGCCGACGCAGATCAGCAGCGCGGGCCAGTATTCGGTGAACATCTTCCAGAACGGCTCCCCGGACCGCCCCCGCTTCTCGGCCTCCTCGGCGTGCTTCTGGAACGCGGGCGTCTCCTCCAGCTTGAGCCGCATGTAGAGCCCGATGATGCCGAGCGGCCCCGCGACCAGGAACGGAACCCGCCACCCCCAGTCGAGCAACGTCTCGTGCGGCACCCAGGCCTTCATCCCGGTGACGACGGACGCGCCCAGCACGTACCCGGACAACGTCCCGAACTCCAGCCAGGACCCCATGAACCCTCGCCGCTTGTCGGGTGAGTACTCGGCGATGAAGGTGGTGGCGCCGCCGTACTCGCCCCCGGTGGAGAAGCCCTGCACCATCCGCGCGAGCACCAGCAGGATGGGCGACCAGACGCCGATCGAGCTGTACGACGGGATCAGCCCGATGCACAAGGTCCCGATGGCCATCATGATCATGGTGACGGCGAGCACCTTCTGCCGCCCGATCCGGTCGCCGAGCGGCCCGAACACGAGCCCGCCGAGTGGCCGCATCAGGAAGGCGGCGGTGAACGCGCCGAACGTCCCGATCAGCCGGACGCCGGGGGACACACTGGCCGGGAAGAACACCTCGGCGATGGTGTCGGCGATGTAGGCGTAGACGCCGAAGTCGAACCACTCCATGGCGTTGCCGAGCGCGGCGGCCCCCACCGCCCGCTTGAGCAACGACCGGTCGACGACGGTGATGTCCTCGTACCGCAGCTTCTTCTTACGACCCCGGATCTTCGGTGCTGAACGTGCCACCAGAACACCGTGCACCGGCATTCGGCCGTTCGCACGCTGAGCCATCCGGTCGTGAGCGTTGCCACGGACGGCGGAACGCAAAAACCCCAGCTCGGACCGAAGATCCAAACTGGGGTGATGGGGTGAGCGACGGGTTTCGAACCCGTTTTTCACCCAAGTGGAGGAGCAAAATCCGCAAGAAACTGCACGTCAGGAGTCCCCTGGAAGACCACCAAGGAACACCGAGGAATCCCAAGTGTCCCCACAGGGGACACGACCGAGGGCCCCAGCCAGACGGCTGGGGCCCTCGGTTCGAGTCAGTTTCCGAAGCGCCCTTCGCGGACGTTGTCCAGCAGACGGGTCGCCGTGGCCACCTTCGCCGCTTCCTGCTGATCAAGCATCTCCTTGATCTTCTTGCGCGTCGTGACGTGCTCGGCGTGAACGATGATCCGATCCTGATTCCATGCCTGCTCGCGGTCGCGCCGGATCGCGTCAAGGTGCAACGCGGCGATGATCGACACCCATACGACGATCATCACCCCCAGCATGAAGTTGAACGGCGGGATGGGCCAATCGTGGTAAGCGGTAGCCCAGCCCAGGAAGGCCGTTGCGAGTGTGACCAGGGTAGCGGCGAGTACTGACAGAGCCATCCGGACCGGCACAGTCCGTGAGCTCTGAGTCTGGTCTTCAACCGGTTGGGACAACGTGCCCTCCCATTGGTGTAGTGCGGCTGTACCCCGATCGCCCTAATCGTCCGAATCGATCAGCTGAGTGTTACCAACTATCGCGGGCTGTCACTCGATCAGCGTCGAAACGTGATCCATGCTCCTACCCAGCGTCCGCCTGCTCCGTTGGCCGATCACCCGTTCGACGGCGTGCCTTCTCGGCCAGGACATCGCGGACGAACTTCTCCCCCTCGGCTTCCCCGTACACCTCTGCGACGATCGCGCCAGGTCCGGCGACCAGCTCTTCCAGCGACATGTCGTAGACCGATCGCCGCTGCGGCGTCCCAGGCGCGGCCGGCTCGGGCCCGCGGCCCTCCGCGAAGGCGACGAACGATCCCTGCGGGTAACCCAGTGCCATCTCGATCAGGTTGAGAGTCTGCGGCTCCACCTTGCTGCCGCGCTCGGCGAGGCTGATCACGCTCACCGACAGCCCGGTAGCTGCGGCGAGGTCGCTTTGGGTCTTCATGCCTACCTGTCGGCGTCCCTGCTTGATGATCGCGCCCAAACGCGCGCGTGCTTGCGGTTTTTGCGGCTCCACGGGTCGAGCATGACGCGCGGGGGTGCATGGCGATACACGCTCGTCGGGCCGCCAACCGCTGAGCGTGCGCTTCCTGAGTCGGTCAGTACGCAACATCCGCATGGCACTTAAGGTACTTAATCGGTGTGAACACGGCTAGCGACCGAATGGGTGCGCAAGACGACCTTGCGCTCTTACGTATCTTACGTATTCTGTGTGCATGCCCCTCCTCCGCAACCTCCGCGCCAAGCGCCTCGCGCTCACCGTGGCAGTAGGCCGCAAGGTCACCGCCGGGGAGATCGCTACCCAGCTCGGCGTCACCGACAAGCACTGGTCCAACGTCGAAGCCGGCCGACTGCCCGGCTCGGAAGAGCTGGCACTCCTGGCCGCCAAGTACTTCGAATGCGACCCCGCCGAAATCCTTCCCATCGGCTGGCAGTTGCCGGAGGGCTTCGAGATGAAGCAGAAGCCCACCACGCCTCCGAAACAGCCCACCCCGACCAAGGCGCCGCCGAAGAAGAACGACACGAAGTCACCGACCAGGTTCCAAGAGGGGGCGGCATGAAGACCTACAGCCTCGGCGAAGTGGTCGAGATGTTCCGGCCCGGACGCCCGGACGCGTGGCTCCGCCGCGGAACCCAGCGGGGCAAGTTCCCCTGCTTGAAAGTCGGTCGCGACACCCGGTTCACCGACGACCACATCAAGCAGATCGCCGCCGTCCTGGAGAAGCAGGCCAAGCCGCAGGAGCGCTCCGCGCCGGCTGACGTGGCGGTGATGGGGGCGACGTCCCGGTCGGCGAAGCGGCACCGCAACCGCGCGTCCTAGTTCTTCCGGCGGCCCAGCTTTGTGTCCGAATCCCTCTGAAACGGAGATGACCATGTCGTCCACGATCACCAATCCGCAGCAGTCGGCGTACGGCCTCGCGATCCTGCGGGGTCTCGGCGACCCGCGGAAGCACGTGTACGGCGGCACCGTCCCGGCGGCGACCGTGGCGCGGCGGCGCGCGAAGAACCGCGTGGCCCGCCGCTCCCGCGCGGTGAACCGCGCGCACTGACCCCGAACGCAAGAGCGGTCCCGCGCCTGCAACGCGGGACCGCCTGAACAGAGGGAGTGATCCTCTTGTCCGAACAGCAGCGTAACCGATCAGTCGTGGAGAACACGGCGGAACGCGACCCGATCCTGGAGCAGCTGCTGCGGGAACGGGAGGACCGCGAGTGGTTCCCTCCGGTGTCGGGTGACCTGACCGACGACGTGCCGACGGTGGAGTTCCGGCCGGTGCCGCGGTGGCGTCGGTGGGGTCGGGTGTTGGTGGCGGGGTTGTCGGCTGCGGTGTTCGTGGTGACCGGCGCGAGGTGGGGGTGGTTCCTGTGACCCTCAAGACGAGCGTCGCGATCGGCAAGGCGTACCCGGTGCGGGAAGTGTTCGAGGTCTGCCGGTCGCTGCTGAACACCCCCGAAGGGACGCCGTTTGAGCACGAGGACGTCACGTCGTCGTGGCGCAAAGGGCAGCGGCAGATCTTGAACCCAGGCGGCATCGGCCTGGACGCGTGGCTGTGGATCTACTACGGCGCAGACGGTCCGATGATCCACAGCCACGATGACTGGTGTGCCACCGAGGTGGACCCGTGCAAGTGGGACGACACCGGGAAGTACAGCCACGGCGCGGAAGACGTGCGCAGGCACGTCGCTGACATCGCCGAGGACCCCACCAAAAACGGTTGGGCTGCGATCGAAGTCACCTTCGACACCGCGTACGGGTATCGCGGCAAGTCGGGCGAGAACTGCTCCATGCTCCACGCTCGCCTGATCGCGGAACTGGGCCGCTGGCTCGACGAGAAGGCCCTGCCGTGGAAGTGGCAGAACGAGTACACGGGCGAGTGGTTCGACCGCTTCGAAGGGTTGGGCGAGTTCGTCAACGCCCACCAGTCGACCGGTGCTGACTCGTGGTTCCGCGAGACAGTCGTCCCGATCATCCTCGCTGGCGGTGTGTCGTGACGGCCCGCCTGCACATGCCGAAGATCTTCGGTCACCGGGCGGCGGTGCCCGCCGAGATCCCCGCGCAGCCCCTCCCCGGTGCACTGCTCGCCCCGGTGGACGAACGAGTCGCCCAGATCGAGGCCGCGTTCCCCTACGCCCACGTCACCGTCGACCCCCACTTCGTCCTCGGTGAGTGCGGCTGGTGTTGCCCCACGATCCCGGAGCCGGCGTCGGTGCGGGTGTACGGGGACCCCCGGCATGACGACCGGGTGAATCAGCCGCTGGAGATGGTGGAGGTGTGTCAGCGGTGCGCGGTGAACCCGCGTGGGCCGATCTGGCAGGCCGCCGTGGAATCCAAGACGAGCGCGGACATCCGCGTGGAGGTTTCAGCATGACGAACATCCTGTTCGAGGTCGACGGCAAGCCGACGCCGATTGACGACTGCTCGTGGTTGATGTACGCGCCGTGCGGCTGCCTGTGTGGCGTCTCCTCGGTGCGCGACGTCGCGATGACGGCGGAGCGGGCATGGGAGTCGCTGGAGCCGTCGGCGGAGCAGCGCCGTCGGGACAAGGCGGCGGGGTTCCGTGTGGAGATCGGGCTGCGCGGCGACGTGATGAAGCTGAAGGACGAGTGCCCGCACGACCCGAAGTGGGGCGTCGTGAAGACGCCCGTTCCGGAGGGCTACCAGTGGGCGCGCCAGTTCTCGTCCAAGCCGGGAAGGCGTAAGCACCTCGTGCCGGACATTGGGGTGGAGAACTACGCGGAGCAGCGCTGGAGTGCGGGCAACACGTCCCCGCTGTGCGGCGGCAAGGCGGAGTTCCACTGGAGCACCAAGTGGTACGCGCTGGACGCGCCGGAGTGTCTGGCGTGCGCGAAGAAGGCGAAGGCGGTGGCGTGATGTCCGAGCGGATGAACCCCGAGGTGAAGGCGAAGTGGCTCACGGCCCTCCAGGATCGGGTGCGCTTCGCGATCGCCGAGTTCGTCAACCGGTTGCCCGGCCAGTGCTGGGCTGACCTTGTCATCTGGGCCATGCGCGGTCGCAACTCGAAGCTGCCGTGGATGCCATCCCCGAGCTGCCGCGAGGACATGCAGCGCACCGGGTCCTGCTACTGCGGAAAGTGGCGTGCTGTCTCCCTCCGCGACCGTGACGGCGAGGTCTGGATCCCGGAGGGCGGAGGCACCTTCACCGCCTTGGATGGCACGTTCAGCGGCTGGCGCCGGGAGGACATCGAGGCTCAGTACGGCCCGGTCATCGAGATCGCCGAGGCGGGTGCGTGATGGACCGCATTCAGCGTGAGGTGGAGCGGGCCCGGCAGGACGCCGCCCGAGAAGCCCGCGAGGAACTGGCAGCGAAAGAGCGTGACGCGCGCCGCACCGACCAGCCGAAGGACACACCCCGATGAGCGCCCTCGGAGACTCGCTCCGCGAACTCGCCGAGCTCGTCGACAACGACCAGCACCTCGCCGCGATCTTCGAGCGCTCCTCGTACGGCACACACCTCGTCAGTGGGGACGCGTCCCTGTTCGACACGTTCGCGGACCGGTTCGGCCGTCGGCAGACCACATCGGGCGGCGACTCCTACGTCGTCTCGGAGGGCCACGTCGGTGCCGTGAAGGTCTGGTGCCAGGCACGCGAACTCGACTACCACCGCGCCTCGGAGGCGTCATGACCACGCTCCACGAGGGCTCGAACTACCACCAGACCCGGCGCCACTACGCGACGGATATGGGGCCGTCGAAGTACTACGACGGTCTCGAAGGTCACGCCCTGTGTTCCTCCACCGGGCTCACCACTGAGATCTACGACCAAGCGGCGCAGAACGACATGGGTGTCCGCTACGCCTCGTTCGGCCACAAGGTCAAGCAGGTGTCCGAACTCCCGCTCTGCAAGCGCTGCGAGAGGTCGGCAGCGAAGCGCGGCCTGGAGGTGGCGAAGTGACCACCCGGAACATCGCCCTCGCCGTCGACGACACCGTCCTCCCTGACGTCGCCGCCGAACTCGCCACCCGAGGCATCCACCTCGGCCACCCCACCACCATCAACGGAGTCCGCTGCTACCACGCCCACGGCCCGTTCCCCGTCACCAAACCCGTCGACCTGTCGCAGAAGGACGTGACCATCCTCCACGCCCTCGCCGACGGCCACACCTACGACCAGATCGCACGCATCCTCGGGGTCTCGTCGGTGTCGGCGCGGAACTACGCGAAGCGGCGCCTGTACCGCCGGCTGGGTGCGCGGGACAGGTGCGAGGCCGTCGCGATCGCCTACCGCATGGGTGCCCTCGACCAGTGGGAGGCAGCAGCATGAGTGTCCAGTTCTTCGAGTCGTCCCACCGCTACAAGATCGATGGCCAGTGGGCCACCTCCGTCACCACCGCCCTCAAAGGCATCCCCAAGGACTTCCTCACCCGGTGGGCCGCGAAGACCGTCGCGAAGCACGCCCTCGACCACATCTCCACCCTCGCCACGGACATCGAGCACCACGGCTACGGGCCGACCCTGTCCATGCTGGCCGGTATCCCGGACGAGAAGCGTGACACCGCCGCTGTCCGCGGCACCGAGGTGCACGCGCTGGCGGAGCGGTATATCGCCGGGGACGAGATCGAGGTCGACTCGCACCTGATGCCGTACGTGCGGGGGTACGCGCAGTACATCGAGGACTGGAACCCCAGCTCGCTGCACGAGGAGTTGATGGTGGCGTCGCGGAACCACCTGTATGCGGGCCGGCTGGACTCCATCCAGCACATCCCCGGGTTGGGGGTGTGTCTTGTGGACTACAAGACGTCGTCGGGGGTGTACGGGGCCTACGCGTTGCAGTGCGCCGCGTACCGGTGCGCCGAGGTGATGGTGGTCGACGGGGTTGAGGAGCCGATGGTTCCTGTGGAGCGGGTGCTGATCCTGCACATCCAGCCGGAGACCTACGACCTGATCCCGGTGCAGGCCGACGAGGTGGCGTTCGCGAAGTTCCTGGTGGCGAAGGAGAACTACCTGGAGAACGTCCAGTCCCGGAAGCTGGAGAAGCTGATCGGCGAACCCCTCGTCAAGGCGGTGGCGTGATGCCGCAGCGAATCCAGCGCAAGCGCACCAAGCCGTGTCACGCGGATGTCCTGCTGGAGATCGCCAACGGCGGTGCCTCGTGACCGAGACGCCCACCATCCACCAGGCCCTCAACGCCGTCATGCGACAGGTCACCGAAGTCCGGAAGACGCAACGCAACGACCACTTCCGCTTCGAGTTCCGCGGCATCGAACAGGTCATGGAAGCCACCGCACCCGCCTTCCGCGAACACGGCATCATCGGCCCCGTCCCCAAGCTCCTCAACGTCACCCGCTTGGAAGCAAAGGACAACGGCACCAAGGACCCCATCACCCTCGTCCAGGTCGAGTACACCTTCTACGGCCCGGCCGGCGACTCCGTCGTCGCGGTCGTTCCGGGGGAGGCGAAGGACACCATCAAGGCGATGTCCATCGCCGAAAGGATCGCGCTGATCCAGGTGCTGCACATCCCCACCCAGCAGCGGGACGCCGACGCACCGCCACCGGTGACGACTGCGCGGGCGAAGCTCCAGGCCCGTGGCCGCGCGCTGATGGCGGAGAAGGGCTGGTCCGGCGAGGACCTGAAGGAGGAGTACTTCCAGTGGTCGCAGGGCGCAGAGATCGAAGTCGCGTCGGATGCTGACCTAGAGCAGTTCCTGAAGGCACACGAGCCGAAGCAGACGATGCAGCGCGGGCGGAAGCCATGAACCCGCGCGGCACCTTCCCGATCGGGAAGGCCAGGACCCTGGTGTACGCCCGCTCATCAGGCGCGTGCGAGAAGTGCGGGCTCCGCCGGGCCGTCCACTGGCACCACCGCTTGAATCGCTCGCAGGGCGGCACGTGGCACCCGTCCAACGGGCTCCACCTGTGCCTCGAAGACCACCTGCTGATGGACGGCTCGGACGACGAGCTGTTCGACAACGGCTGGCGGATCAAGGCGTGGGACAAGCGCCCGTACACGGAGATCCCTGTCCTGCATTGGCAGTGGGGCTGGGTGACGTTGGACGACCTCGGCGACCTTCACCTGACGGAGCGCCCGGAGGTGGTGCCCGATGACGCGGCATGAGTGGTTCACCCGGGCTGGTGACCGCGTCACCCTGGCCGGACAGTGACTCGTCACGGCGGTGTTCATCCTCGCCGCCGCAGCCTCCGGCGCGGTCCTCGGCGTCACCGGATTCCTCTTCCTCCTCCAACTGATCGGAAAGCTATGAGCACCGAAGCGTCTCACCTCAACCCCGTCGGCACCGTTCGCCGCGACAGCAACGGACGTGTCGCGGTGAAGACCTCCATGGGCGACCACACCGGCAAGGGTCAGCATGTGTGGGTCGTCACCGACGAGAACCTCGACCGCCGCTGGCTACACCACGTCGAGGTCAACCGCTGGACCATCGTTCAGCACCCGACGGTGGCCGAGTTCGTCGCCGAGCGAGACGAATACGTTAATGCGCTGGCTCAATGCACCGAGCCGAGTCCGGACTACCACCGCTGGCAGGGCCACGCCGAGGCACGGCGGCAGCTGTCCGAGCGGCTCGGACAGCCCACCGTGCGGTCCGCGGAGGTGTCCGAGTGACCACCACAGTGGACACCCTCGTCCCCGCCACCTTCTACATCCCCGGACTGTCCTTCCGCGGCCAGATCAACGACGGCGACGTCTCCATCATCGCCCACAACGCCAACGGCGCCATCCAGCTCGCCTGGCCCGCCGGAGACGACCCCGCTCCGCCCGGCGGGATGGTCACCACCCACTCACCCCACCGACGCCCCGGACCGGGCGTCGGGTTCGTCGGCAACTGCCTCGTCCTCGGCGGCCGCTGCTGGGCCACCGGCTCCACCACCGCCTACACCGACGGATTCCGGCACCTCCTCCACGCCGGCGACATGCGCATGGTGTGCCGCGTCCTCGCCGACTGGCACGACGAAACCTTCGCGGCCCGGCCGGTCACCACCTGACCCCACGCACACCCCGTCCGACAACAACGACACCAGGAGGTGACCATGACCCCGGGCTACCTCACCCGGCTGCTGGCCGAACGCCCGGCCTGGTACCAGGATGCGCTCTGCGCGCAGACCGACCCGGACGCGTTCTTCCCGGACAAGGGCGGCTCCACCCGCGACGCGAGGCGGGTGTGTATGGCCTGCCCGGTCAAGCAGGAGTGCCTCCAGGATGCCCTCGACACCGACGAGCGGTTCGGCGTGCGCGGTGGACTCTCGGGGCGTGAACGCCGCAAGCTCAAGCCCTCCGAGAAACCCCGCCCACCACTGAAGCGCACCACCTTCACGGTCGAGGAGGAGGCGTACATCCTCGCTCAGCACGCCGCCGGTGTGGGGCGCGAGCGGATCGCCGGCGAGCTGGACGTGTCCCGGCACGCGGTGGCCCGGTTCATCGCCAAGCACAACCAGAACGGGGCCGCTGCCTGATGCGCATTCGATCGACCAAGCCTGAGTTCTGGCGGAGTGAGCGAGTCGCCTCCGTCAACTGGGACGCGCGGCTCGTCCTGAAGGGCTTGGAGTCCTACGTGGACGATAACGGCGTCGGCAAGGATGACCTCGCGCTGATCGTCGCGGATGTGTTCCCCCGGGACCTTTCCCGGAACCCTACGGGAACCCTCCAGAAGGTTTCCGAAGCCCTCACCCAGCTCTCCGAAGCCGGTCTCCTATGGCGATACGAGGTCGAGGGGACCAAGTTGCTGTACATCGCGTTCTGGGAGTCGATCCAGCGAATCGAAAAACCGACCAAGGGACGTTTCCCCAGGCCAGACGGCACGATGAACTACCGAGACTCGGAAATACGGGAGGACTCCCGGAACCCTCCCGGAACCCTCCCGGAACCTTCCGGCCTGGAACAGGGGAACAGGGGAACAGGGGAACAGGGGAACACTCTCGCGCCGCCGAGCGACGCGGTGATCCTCGCGATGCCGACCTCGGCTCCGGCGTCCCCGAAGTACCCCGAAGCCTTCGAGCAAGCCTGGGCCGCCTACGGCCGGAAGGGCGCCAAGAAGACCGCCTACGCCGAGTGGCAGCGCGTCGCCAAACGCGCCGACCTCCAAGTCGTCGTCGCCGCGATTCCCGCCTACGTCAAGGCCACCCCGGACCTGAAGTTCCGGAAGGACTTCGAACGCTGGCTCAAGGGCGACTGCTGGGAATCCGCAGTAGTCCCTCAACGCACTGGATCCGGCTACACCGCCTACCAAGACCCCGACGATCTCTCCGGCTACTACGAGGACCTGTGATGGACGACCTGAAGATCCCGCCGAGCGACACCATCGACCGTCACTGGCTGGAAACCAACGCCGAACGCGGCCGCGAGTCATGCAAGCGGATCCCCGCCCACTACGAGCACGCCGAGGTGACGAACAAGGACATCCGCGCCTGGGTGGCCCGGCTGCTGCGGGACGTCGTGGTCGGCACCCGCGCCGGCAACCCGGTTCTGAAGCGGGGTCGGTCGCTGCTGATCCTCGGTCCGGTCGGGACGGGCAAGACGTTCGAAGCGTTCGGTGTAGTGCGTGCACTCACGACGTCGGGGGCTGCGTGCTCGTGGCAGTTCGTCACCGCCGCGGACCTGTACGCCACGCTCCGGCCCCGGTCGGGGTCGGACTCGGAGACCGCGTTCCGCGGGTTCGCTGACTGCCGTCTGCTGGTGATCGACGACCTCGGGGCGGCGAAGACGTCGGAGTGGGTCGAGGAGATCAACTACCGGTTGGTCAACTACCGGTACGAGCACGAACTCCCGACGATCATCACGTCGAACCTCCAGCCGAAGGACCTCGCTCCCGGCCTCGGTGACCGAGTCACGTCCCGGCTGGCGGAGATGACGACCCGCGTGGTGCTGGCTGGCGCGGACCGCCGCCGCGTCGCCTGACCTACGCCGAACCCCAACCACGAAGGGACAACCCATGACCACCCGGATCTACAAGATCGTGATGACACCGGAAGACACCGACGACCGCGTCGCCTACATGATCGACCGCACTGACGAGCCGCCCATCACCGAGGAGAACGCCGGGGACGCGTTCGACATCGTGCTATCGGCGAACGAGGGCTACGAGCTGAATTCGTTTGAGGAGATCGCTGAGTGCGACATCCCCGCCGACGCCGACGCGTACGAGGTGGGCTGACCCATGACCGACGAGATCCCTCGGATCGGCGGCGAGCACCGACAGCCGACTGCGGCCGTCCAGTACGGCGTTCGCCTGCGCAGCGGCCAGGTCGTCACCTGCGCCGACCGCGCCGCCGCCGACGAGTTCCTGGCCGCCTGCTCGACCGGCGGCGTGCTGGTCCAGCGCAGCGAGTGGACCGACGTCGAGGACATCGCCGCGCAGTTGCGGGAGGAGCGTGCGGTGGCCGAGGCCCGACCGCACGACCCCGAGCCTTGCCCGGCGGGCGAGTGCAACCAGGGGATGTGCGGCGGCACCTCGGACCACAACGGTCCCTGCGGTGGCTGCTGCGGCTGCCTCGGCGGCTGCCTGGACTTCCAGCACCAGGCCGAGGCCCGACCACGCGACGATGAGCCGCGCCCCGGCGACCTGGTGCTCGTCTACAGCCCCACCCACAAGAACGGCGTGGGCTCGACCGTGGACGAGCACGGCAACTACGACGGCAAGGACGTGGTCGACGCTGGCGCGGCTCGCATGACGATCTTCAAGCGGGCGGGCGACCGTGGCTGACGACGCTGCCGGCGCCGTGCGCCGCACCCCACGACCCGCGCAGGTCGAGCACCGTCACGGACCGTGCGACTCGACGTGCCCCAGCTACGCGCACGGCTGCCTTGGTTGCCGCGCCTGCGAAGCCGAGCGGTCCGAGGAGGGAATCGATGAATAACCAGATCCCCGACCTGTGGTGGTCACCGTCCCACGGCGGGTTCCTCACCCGCCACGAGAACAACGCCGACGAGCACCTCGTGTGGATCGTCCACACGACCCACGAAAGCCTGCGCCACCACCTCGGCACCGGCGCGGACAGCAACCCCCCGCTGCCCACCGACGCGGTGCGCCTGGTCCTCGACGACCCCGAAACGCGCCGCCCGGTCGTGCTGCTGCGCGCCGAGGACTGCGCGTGCGCGGTCGGCGGGGACTGCGCGCACGGCCCGGAGCCGGTCGACGCGCTCGACCTGGCGGTGTGGCTGCACGCCGAAGCCGTCTGGCAGCGGGAGCACGCCCGCAACCTGTTCCTCGACCACTACAACGCGGCCAGCTGCACGGCCGACCGCATCGCCCAGCTGGAGGCCGCGCTGCGCGAGCGCACCGACCAGCGGGACGCGCTGCAGGCCCGCGTCGCGGCCCAGCAACAGGCCATCGACCTCGACCGGGCCCAGAACGAGGACTGCGCCGAGAAGGTCGACACGGCACTCGGTCACCGCTACCACCGGCCCGGACTGCACTACTCGATCCCGCACGTCGCCGAGAAGGCCGCAGCCGAGCTGAAACAGCTGCAGGCCCGCATCGACGCGATCGTCGAGACGCTCGGCCGCGCCGCCGGGATGATGGCTACCGACTCGCGGGACTGGGGACGCGACCGCGGCGACGCCTGGCTGTACGGGCTGCTGGTCGGCTGGGGATGCGAGGAGCAGCACCAGCACGACTACATCTGCGGCGGCCCGGCCGCCATGGGTGAGGTCGCGACCTGGCACGGCTGGAGCAACGACGACACGGCGCGGCTCCGCCGGTTCCGCGCCGCGCTGCAGGGGGAGCCCGCCGAACCGAAGGAGCAGTCGTGACGGAACGACGGAATGCGTGGGCCCACGGCCGGTGTGTTGCTCGGCAGCGTGCCCTGCAGGCGCGTATTGACGCGGCGCTCGCGCTGATCGCGAAGGCACTGGAGTCCGGCCCGTTCCTCGACCCGGACGAAACGCGTGCCCTCCTGGCCGTGCTGCAGGGCGACCAGCCCGGCGAGCCGTGGACGCCGTCCGTCGGCGAGCGGGTGACCGGCGTCGAGACGCAGAACGTCGGCCAGCCGGTCGTCACGGGCTACTTCCACTCGTCCGGGGCGGATGGTCTGTCCTGGCTGAAGGTGCATGCCGACGACCCCGAGACCGCACAGCGGTTCCTCGTCGGCACCGCCACGCTCAAGCCCGCGTCGGTGGAGCCGAGGCCGCGGTGCTGTATCGGTCCGTTCGCCGACGGCACCCACGCTCCCGGCTGCCTCGACGCCTGCCAGGACTGCGGTGGTGACGAGGCTGGGCCTCACCGGTGCCAGTGCCGCGACGTCGAGCCCGAATGCACCTGCACGCCGTCCCGCTGCGACTACGACGGCTACTCGCTGGACGGGCCCGCGTGCCTGCCGTGCGGACAGCGCCCTCAAGGCGCGCCGTGCCTGGCCGTCGCCGAGCCCACCGGGGAGGTGGACCGTGGCTGACCGGACCCGCGCGAGCTACCTCAGCCCGCCCGACTTCGCCCGCCTCGACTGGGCCTGCCGCCCCGTCGCAGCCGCGTTCGACCGCCCCGTCTACCTCGTCGGCTCCGTCCTCCAGCGCCCGAACTACCGAGACGTCGACCTACGGCTCATCGCCGACGACACCGAAATCGAACGCTGGTTCGGCACCGAGGGCCGCTACGGCACACCCGAACGCCCCACCCCGCAAGGACTCTGGCGCCTGCTGAACGTCGCCCTGTCCGACTTCATCGCCCGCGCCGCCAGCCTGCCGGTCCCGGTCGACTTCCAGATCCAGGCCCGCACGGAAGCCAACGCGACCGCCGGAGGCCGGAACCCGATCGGGATCGAGGGGGTCGGACGTGACTGACGACACCGAACCGCCGCTGTATGACGTCGACGCCGCACTCCGCCAGCTCGCCCGCAGCCGACGCCGCAACGACCCCCTCACTCGCCAGACCGTCCTGATCGCCGACAAGCTCGCCACGCACATGGCCCGGCACTTCACCCGCGAGCAGGCCGACACCGCTGGGCGCGCCCTCGTCATCGCGGCGGCCAGCATCAGCGTCATCACCGCCACCGTGCCAGACCTGACCGCGCAGGCCGCCGCGAACGTCATCGCCTACGCCGGGCACCGCCTGGTCCTCGACGCCGAGCAGGCCCACCGCGAGGCGCCCAGTGCCTGAACCCGCCACCACCCAGCGCGACACCCGCCCGGCGACCGTCGACCTGGTCCTGCTCGCCGTCACCCTCGCCGCAGTCGTCGCCCTCCGCGGCTTCGACGTCCTCGCCATCCTGATCGCCGGATTCCTGCTCAAGACCCTCGACCCCTGGAGCCCACGATGACCGAGCTGACCCTCTTCGTGCCCGGCCAGCCCGCCCCGCAAGGCTCCAAGCGGGCCCGGCCGATCTACCGCGGCAAGGGCGACGCCCGCGAGTTCACAGGCAAGGTCGCGCAGACCGAGTCGTCAAAGGCCGTCAAGCCGTGGCGCGCCGACATCCGGGACGCGCTCCTCGACGGCCACGGCCAGCCGCGCGCCCGCTTCGACGGCCCCGTCGCCGTCGAGCTCGCCTTCGTCGTGAAGCGCCCCGTCGGCACGCCGAAGACCCGCGCCACCCCGGCCGCCGTGAACGCCACCAAGCGCATCGCCGAGCTCGGCGAGCCCACCGGCTGCCTGATCACCATCCGCGACACCACCGCCATCCGCCCGGCCAACGCTGGCCCGCTCACCCTGGAGATCCCGGCATGACCGACGCCCGAGAACTCGTCGACCAACTCGCCGGAAGCACCGTCTACGTCGGCGGCGGCGAATACTCCGCCGACGCACTCGTTCCCGCTCCATTCGCCGCCCTGCGCGCCGTCCTCGACCTCCACCCGCCGTCCACGCTGAACGCCGCCATCATGCCGGAGAAGTTCGGCCCCGGCCGCTGCGCCTACTGCGGGCTCGGCGCACCCACACGCGAGTACCGCGACAAGCCGTGGCCGGACCGCCCTGAGCTCGACATGCACGAGCACACCGCCCCCGAGCCGTGGTGCCTGACCTGCGCCGGGCCCGACGACGACTCGACCGAGCCGTGGCCGTGCCCGACCGTCCGCGCCATCACCACCGCCCTGGAGGCATCGTGACCGAGCAGCCCACCACCTCACCGCCCGCCGGGCGCACGCCGACCCTCGGCCACGGCCTGGGCCGCTGGTCCGCGCACATTGACGGCGAGCTCCTGCCGACCGAGCCCTACCAGCCGCCCCCGCGCCACCGCTCGGCCGCCGGCTGGCCGAAGCCGGGCACCGTCGGCGCGTCCACCTGCCTCAACGACGACGAGGAGCCGGCCACCGTCCCGGCCCGCCCGTACGCCGACGCCCGGCCGAACCGCGGCGAGCAGGACCGCGTCGGCCAGCTCCTCGTCACGGCGGACACCGAGCCTGACGAGCGCCCGGTCTGGGTCGCGTACCTGTTCGGCCGTGCGATCGGCTGGTTCCGCCGATGACCGCGCGCGGGGAAGACCGCGGCATCTGGCTCGCCCCGGACTGGAGCGGTCTGGCGATCGAGGCCGAGGACGGCTCGCTGATCGAGCTGGGCCACGAGCACGGCTACGGCGCGTGGGTGAGCCAGGGCATGCTCGACGCCGTGCCGGACCACTGGCTCCGCCTGGTAGCCACTCCGGCTGAAGTGATCGCGGCGACGCCGGGCAGCGAGACAGAGTGGGGCCGCCGCTGGATGGGCACCGGCGTGATCCAGGAGTTCGGTGACCGCCGCGAGGACGCGGAAGACGCGTGCTACCCGAACACGCAGCTGGTCCGCCGTGAGGTCGGCCCGTGGACGGAGGTCCAGCCGTGACCGAGGACAGCCGCATGCCGAACTTCTGGTGGTGCCCGACGCATCACCTGTACCGCGGCGGCGACACGCGCCCGTGCGCCGACGCCGTCCGGCTCGTGCCCGCGCCCGCGCCTTGGGTGTTCTTCCCGGGCGACACCCCGTGACCCGCTCCCGCGCCTCAGCCAAGGCCGCCGGCACCCGCTTCGAAACCGCGGTCGCCCGCTACCTCGCCGCCAACGTCGATGACCGCATCGAGCGCCGCGCCCGAACCGGCGGCAAGGACCGCGGCGACATCTCCGGACTCCGCGCACCCGGCGGCGGCCGCATCGTCATCGAGTGCAAGGACACCGCTCGCATCAACCTCGCCGGATGGGCCGCCGAAGCCGAAACCGAACGCGGCAACGACGACGCCCTCGCCGGCTTGATCGCGCACAAGCGCCACGGCGTCAGCGACCCCGCACAGCAGTGGATCACCATGACCCTCGCCGACCTCGTCGCGCTGCTCACCGGCACCCGACCTCCGGAGGATCGTTGATTATTCAGCCTTTCGCCGGACCGGGCGGTTGGGACGTGGGGCTCCGTTTGGCGGGGTACAGAGGCGCGGCGGCGGGAATCGACTGGGACGCCGATGCCTGCGCAACCGCGGTCGCCGCCGGGCACGTCCGCATCCGCGCGGACGTCGCCGGGTTCGACCCGTCGGTTTTCGCCGGCCTGGTCACGGGCGAGATCATGTCGCCTCCCTGTCCGCCGTACTCGATCAGCGGCAGCGGCGGCGGCAAGCTCGACCGCGCTGCCGTCGAGGCACGCATTGACGCGTTCGCTGCCGGGGAGAAGCCGGCGGATGTCGAATGGCACGACCCGCGGTCGCACCTGACGGCGGAGCCTATGCGGTGGGCGGTCGCGCTCCGCCCGTTGTGGATCGCGTGCGAGCAGGTGCCTGGCGCGCTGCCGCTGTGGCAGCACATCGGCGGTCACCTCGCGCAGCTCGGGTACTCCATCGCCACCGGCGTGCTCAGCGCCGAGGAGTTCGGTGTCCCGCAGACCCGGCGCCGCGCGGTTCTGGTCGCGCGCCGCGACGGCGTCCCGGCGTCCCTGCCTGCGCCGACGCATCAGCGTTACGGAGCGCTGCCGAGCGGGCTGCCGTGGTGGGTGTCGATGCACGAGGCGATCGGGTGGGGACTCACGGACCGCCCGGCGTGGACGGTCACCGGCGGTGGGACGCGGACCGGCGGCGCCGAGGTCTTCGGCAACGCCAAGTGCCGGGCCCGGCTCGGCGGCCGCCGACCGACCGTCGCCGAAGCGGCGGCACTGCAGAGCTTCCCCGCGGGCTACCCGTTCGCCGGCCGGGAGGGAAGCCGGTATCAGCAGGTGGGTGACGCGGTGCCGCCGCTGCTCGCTGCGGCGATCCTCCGGCCGCTTCTGGCCGCTACCACGTCGATCGAAGAGGAGCGTGCTGCATGACCGTCGAGTGTGTGGCCGGCTGTGGCGGGCCGACGGAGACCACGATGTGCGCCGGCTGCGCGCGGAAGCTGTTCGACGACCTCCGCGAGGTCGAGTGGTTGCTGCCGGAACTCGACATCACGATCACCCGGCAGGCGAAGCTGTCGTCGGGTGGTGTCGGGTTCGTGACCGGGAACGGTGGCGGCAGTATGCCGCTGCACCTCGGCGCGTCCGCGGTCGCGGCGGAATTGCGGGACCGGTTGGCGCGGTGGGTGCTGAACCTGTGGGAGGAGCACGGCGTCCGGTGGCACCGCTGCACTGCGTGCGGGGTCGAGGATCGCACCGGCGAAGGCGCACCGGCGTGCGCGCCTGGTTGCCCGACGAAGTGGGAAACCCACCTCGACCCGCTGAACATCCCGCTGCATCCGCTGCCGTTGTCGCGGTGGCTGCTGCGGCATCCGTCGTGGGTTCAGTCCTACAGCGACGGTGCTGCCCTGTTCGACGACATCCGCTCGGCGGTGCGGCACGCCAAGTCGACGGTGTACGGGCCGGGGGAGCGGGCGTTCCTGGGGATCTGCTCCGCCCCGATCGAGGCACCGGTCGGTGACGACGGTGACACGGTCCTGGTCGAGTGCCAGCGGGACCTGTACGGGGCGAAGGGTCGGCCGTGGGTGGCGTGTCCGGAGTGCGGCGCCGAGTGGGACGCGGTGGAGCGGCGCCGGTGGATGCTGCACCGGATGCGCGACGAGTTGCTGACGGCGACGGAGTTGTCGCGGGCGCTGCCGAACTACCTGGAGCGGCCGGACGACAAGCCGGTGACCGCGAGCATGATCCGGGGTTACGCGAAGCGGGGCCGGTTGGTGGCGCACGGGTACGCGCCGGGGTCGCAGGATCCGCGGTATCGGGTGGGGGATCTGCTGGACATTCTGGAGCCCACCGCGGCGGCGTCCTGACGATGAGGGCCCCGGCGTGTTGCCGGGGCCCTCGTTCCTGATCATCCCCCGTGCTTCTGCGCGATCTGCTTGACAACGGCCAAGAACGCGCGGGTCGCCCCCTCCGCCGAAGTGGACGCCTCCTGCGCACCCTTCAGCGCGGCCTGCATTTCCGTCGCCTTCGCCGCGGCCGCGGAAGCGGCCGCGAGCGCCGTAGCGTAGGCCTGCTTCGCCGCCTCGCCCGCGCCGCCGATCTCCTGGTGGTCCGAACCGTCCCCGACGCAGGCGAGTGCGCTCGATACGTGGGACTCCAGCGACGACTGACCTTCCTGGAGCGGGCCGACGACGGTCTGGCTCAGGTCAGGGACCGGGATGCCGGTGAGGTTCTCGCTCGCCGTGGCCGCGCCGGTGGCGGGTGCCTCGTCGTTGCCGATGACGTAGAGCCGGGCGGCGTGTTCTGCGATGGACAAGGTTCCTCCTGATGGTGGCGCCGGCGGCAGTTCGCCGCGAGCAATGTGCGCTGAAGGGGTCTGGCCCCAGTCGAACGGTTCGGCGTCGACGTCCTTGCGCCACTCGGTCGCGCCGAGCTGGTCGCCTACGAAGTCGCGGCGGTTGCCGATCGCGTCGAGGTAGACGTCGGCGGCCTCGATGGCGGCCCATTCCTCGGGCGTGGGTTCGTCTTCTTCGGGCATGGTTCGTCCACAAAGGATTATCAGCGAACGCCGGATGATCTCTAACGAGGGAGCCATCGTCAGCCCGGTCTCGATCCCGGGGACACCGCGCGACCGCGGTGTTTCGGCTCAGCTACCGAATCAGCGCCACTGCTGCACCCCGGCACCGCAGCACGAGCACCCGGTACCGTGCCCCTCCGGCTTGGACACCGACGGAAACACCGTCGCGGCCAAGCTCTTCAGCTCGGACGGCGGCTCAGGAGCCGGTGAATACAGCAGTTCGCGCAGAGCGTCGACGGGCACGTCGGTGCCGAGCGCGGTGTGGGTGCCGATCAGGTAGGCGAGTGCGGCGCGGAGGTTGTCTCGTTCGTCGCGGATGGTGTCGCGGTCCTGCATGAGGTCCCACCAGGCGTCGGAGAGGTTGGGGTACTGGCGGCGGAGTTCGGCGTAGTGTTCGGCGCGGTTGGTCATAGCGGGCTCTCCGGGTGGGCGGGAGATGGTGGGTTGGGGTTGCGCCCGCCGGTCGCTGGCCAGTCGGGCGGGCACGTGTGCCTTAAGTCGCGGTCGAGGACGTCGCGCATGTCGTCGATGGCCCGGGTGGGGATCTGGGTGGTGGTGTCGGTCATCCTGTCCTCCGTGTCGCTCGCTTCCTTGTAGCTACAAGGCTAGCAGTGCGTGTAGCTACACGCAAGGGGTGTGCTACCTTTCTTGTAGCTACAGAGGAGGACCCGTGACGCCGCCCGAAACGCACACCACCCCGAAGCAGATCCGCATCCCGGACGAGGACTGGGAGAAGTTCGAGACCACGGCCGGCAAACGCAACCGCGCCAGCGTCGTCGTCGGGTTCATCCGCTGGTTCAACCGAGAGCCCGGCGCCAAACTGCCCACCCGCCCACCCGCACCCGAGGAGACCGACCGTGGATGACCTGGCGGCGTTCCTCAACGCCAGACTCGACGCTGACGAGCGAGTGGCGCTGGCTGCCACCGAGGGCATGTGGGCCGCGCTGGAGACGCAGGACTTCAAGTTCGGCGTCTGGCCAAGCGGGACGGGCTTCAGTGGAGAGGAAGACCAGCTCGCCACCGCGAACGTCGAGACCGACGCGCTGCACATCGTTCGCCACGCCCCGGCCCGCGTGCTGGCTGATGTCGCTGCCAAGCGGCGGCTGCTGCAGCTGCACGAGCGTGTGCTGCTCGAACACACTCACCCGCTCGTCACGGACGCGCACCTGACCAAGGAACGGCTCGCCGTGTGCGCGAGTTGCGAACCGCCGCGCCAGTTCCGGCGTACGCAGTCGTGGCCGTGTCCGACGCTCAAGGTGCTCGCCCTGCCGTTCGCCGGACACCCCGACTACAACGAAAGCTGGTGCCCGTGAGCGACGAACGTTGGAAGCTGACGCTGCAAGACCCGGACGACCCATACGGGCACTCGGCCCGGGCGGTGCAGCGCGACAAACGGCACTGGGACGTCGAGTACTACCGCGGCGACGAGCTGGACTCCACGGGCAGCATCAGCACCCCGCCGCCGTACATGCCTCCCATGGCGACCCTGATGAGCACGCTGCAGGACCTGCGTCAGGTGGCCGACTACTGGGCGCGCCAGCCTTCGAATGCCGCTGTTCCGAAGGAGGGCTTGTGACCCAAGAGACGACGACCGGCCGCCCGCTGTGCTCGAAGTGCGGCAAGAAACCCGCCGGGCCGGGCGGCATCCTCTGCCCAGGCTGCGTCACGGTCATCCGTGCGCAGAAGCTCCCCGCGGCGGGGTCGTGATGGACGACCCGGTGGAGCAGGCCGCCCGCGCCGAATTCGACAAGGTCCGTGCGGATCCGCAGTGGCATGGCCGCAGCATCGAGCACCTGTACTCGGAGGCTTTGCCGACGATGGTCGCCGCGGCTGTCCGCGCCGCACTTGCCGAGGAGACGTCTGCGGTCCGGCTCGGTGCCCGCGCCATGAGCGCTCGCAGGTTGGGCATCCGACGTCCCACGCTCGGCGTCGAGGGCGTCGACTGGATCCCGGACGCTGAAGGCCGTCCCGTTCTCGTTCCTCACCCACCGGGCGTGGACGCATGAGCACCCCGCCGTTGACCGAGGACTAGCTGTCCCACCTCGAAAGGTGTCGATCTTGAACGACCTTCCTCCGGACCACTCTGGTCAAGCCGAACCGACCGTGTGGAAGATCGCGATCCGCGACGAGATCCGCGCTCGCATGGTCACCAATCCGGACCCGTACTGGGCCACCACCGAGTCCGAACGCGACTGGTACCTCGAGAAGAACCTACACCGGCCGCGGGAGGACTACGTCGTCGAGGAGGTCCCCGGCCCGGTCTCCCGCGCGATCGCTGACGAGCGGGCCAGGTTCGACCGGGTGCGCGCCGAGGTCCGGGGCGGCGGCCGGCCATGAGCGTCTGGGAGTTCGACGTCGGCGTGACGACGCACGAGCAGCTGCAGGGCGGCGTGCTGGTCGACCACTACGTCCGCGTCCAGGTCGCAGCCGACGGCTACCTGGAGGCGTCGGAGTTGGCGATCCAGATGGGGTTCGTGGTGGGCTACGCGACCGAGTGTCTGCTTCGGATCTGAGGGCTGTGCCGCACACTGTCTGCATGAGCGCTGGGCCGCCGCGCTCCCGAAGAAGGTGATGACGATGAGCACCTGCACCACACCCGGCCACGAGGACCGTCACCGCCCCGAGCACCAGTGGATCTGCAACAAGTGCGTCCGCCAGCTCGCCGACGACCTCGCCGCCGCCACCGACCTGTGGGACGACCTGACCGTCACCCTCACGCGGCAGGACGAGATCGGCGGCGACGGTCGCGGCTCCTCCGAACCCGCCCTGCCGTTCAAACCGTCGGCGGGTGAGGCGATGTGGGTGCTCGCGCAGTCGCTCGGCTCGGTCGCGTCGGATCTGTCGCTGGCGTTGGGGATGCAGTTCCCGCTGAACCCGGTGCGGTGGCTCGCCGCGAACACGGACAAGCTCGCGGGGTCGGCGGAGGCTGGCCGGCTGGTCGACGAGATCCGTTCGGCGGTCAGGTTGGCGCGGGCGACGATCGACCGGCCACCGGAGTTGGTGTTCGCCGGTCGCTGCCCCGCCGACACTGAGGACGGGCAGTGCCCCGGGATGCTGTACGCGCGGCCGACGGACGACGTGGTCGCGTGTGGGGAGTGTGGGGCGCAGCATGAGGTGCGGGCCCGTCGGCAGCGGATGCTCGACGCGGCCGCGGTGCTGGACGTGTCCAAGGCGAAGGCCCTGGTGTGGATCCGGGTGTTGATGGACCGGGAGATCCCGGATGGGACGTGGCGGCAGTGGCGGTCGAACCGGAAGCTGCACGTGTCGCGGGTGGTGGAGGGGCAGGAGCTGTTCCGGTTCGGGGATGTGCGGGACCTGGCTGTGGGCTGGGTCGCGAGGAAGAGGGCAGCGTGATGGCAACGGAGATGCGCAGCGGCTGGTTGGCGAGGGCCATCGAGCAGGCACGCGCCGCGGATCCAGCCCACGGAGCGGGGCTCCCGGTCATGCCGGCATTCAAGCCGTGGGGTTCGGTCGCGCGCCCCGGGCGCCCAGGGAAGCTGAAGGCGTACCCGACGCGCGCGGAGCACGCCCGCGCGCACCGTCTCGCCGCCGAACGAGCCCGCCGCAACCGCCGCCGTGTCCGCAAGGGCCTTCCCGTGCCGGGCGGGTTCCGGACGACGGGGACGATCACGTGGAACCTGACGATCGACACGAGCGGGCTCGAGGCTGCCTTCGAGGGGATCGGCAGGTCGCTGCGCCGCTTCGGCGAGTCCATGTCGACCGTCTACGCCCAATTGCTGGAATTCCACCACCCCACGCTCGCGCGCCTGTACGGGCCACCCGCGGAGGAGACGACCGGGCCGGACACCGACCCCTGCTCCGGCTCACCGTCGATGGCCGTCGTGGTGCTCACCCAGCCCGTCGAGGTGGGACCGCCGGACTGGGACCACCCGGTCAAAGGTGCTGGTCGGCATCCGGCCGAACGGCACGATCGAGGCGCTCCGCGGCGTGCCGTCGTGGGCTCCGGTCCCGCCAGCTGTGCCGGTCGGGTTCACGCCGCTGGCGGTCGTGCACTTGGAGCGCGGCCAGGCCGCGATCGCGAACCGAAGCATCGAACTCTGCTGACCTACCGACGGGGATGACATGACTGAACGCCAGGAGTACGCCGAGCCGAACGGTCGCGTCTGGACCTGGGACGAACACCGCGGCGGCTACACCCACCCCTCCGACCCGAACGTCTACGAGACCGTCGACCTGCTCTCGCAGCACACCGGGCCGCTGCAAGCCTGGTGGCCCGGCCTGGAGCCGGAGAACCACGCAGACTGATGCCCGACCGCGCCGCCTTCAACCCGCAGCTCCACGGAGCGCTCACCGCCGCGCAGATGGCCCCCGCCGCCCGCGACGGCCTCACCCACCACACGACGACCGTGCAGCGCACCGCCGCCGCCTGCGGAGCGCCGGGCGCGACGCGGCTCGCGCGGGACTGGGCTCTCGTCGACTGCCCCGACTGCCGCACCACACCCACCCCCACCGCAGCCCCGAGCGGCCTCTACCCCGCCGGCTACCGGTTCACGATCCACGGCAAGGTCCACACCGTGATCGGGCATCGTGAGGTCGGCTACGGGCAGGTCGGGCACGAGATCGACTGTGAGGGTGTGACGTGCTGGGTCGCGACCGAGTACATCCGCGAGTACGGAACCAGCGTGAAGTGAGACGATGGACGAGACCCCCGCGACCGCGCGAACGGCCCGGGGGCATGGCCGACCTGAGGAGTCGACGATGAACGATCTTACCGAGCCGATCGCCGAGTTCACCCCGTACTCGGCACCCGACCTCACCGGCCTGCGCGCCGGGAAACTGGTCAACTTCCACGGCGTCCTCTACGACGTCGAACGCGTAGAGGTCCGCGAATCACTTGGTGGCCGAGACCGCAGCAACGGCTCACCGCTCGCTATCGAGACGAAGGTCGACATCCACCGCGTCTACTTCGACCGCGGCCCCCGGTCGGCCGACCAGGACATCCCGGAGTCCATCGAACTCCAGCTCGTCCGGAACCCCTTCGAGGACTCGGAGGCCGACCGTGGGTGACCGCGACGACTTCACGATCCGCGATCTCAAGATCCAGGCGAGGGCAGAAATAGTCGATCGAGGTGACCTGATGGATGACCTGCCCACCTGGCTGCGCGCCCAGATCGACGAGCGAGAGACGAAGATCAAGGCGCGGCCGGAGGTGCACGTCGCTGTTGCGGATCTGCTCGGCGATCGGCTCGACGTGTTCGCCTACGGCCAGACCGAGCGACGGCTGCTGGCGCTTGGCCTTGTCGACTCGAAGGAGGATGTGCTCCGCGAGGTCGAGGCCAAGCGGCGGCAGGTCGACTGGTGCGTCGAAGTGATCGGCGACCGCGACCTATCCCGCTACGGCGAGCCGGGCGCGCTGAAGGACGACCGGGACGCGCTCGCCGTCACCCTGGCCGTGGAACAGCTCAAGCTGCTGGCCCTGCCGTACGCGGACCGGCCGGGCTACCGCGAGGGCTGGCGACCGTGAGCAACTTGATCACAAGCATGAAGCGCGACTGCCGCATCGCCGAGGCCGCCGCTGGCCTCCTCGTTGCCGTCTTCGGGGCGCTCATGGCCTGGGCATGGTCCGAGATGGACGCAGGCAACCCGACCGGCCTCACCGGGGTCATCGGCTCAGGATTTGGGGTCGCGCTGTTTGTGGGCATGGGGCTGTTCGTCCGCGGGGTACGGCGCTCGCTGGGGCCCGACGACACGCGACGCTGAAACCCAGGGTGGCGTTCGAGAGTTGATCTGTTAGCGTGATGAGGGCACTCCCGGTGCGAAGCCCAACGGTTACTTCCTTCTGCTGAGAACACCGTCAGGCGACACTGATCTCGGGAGCCACAACTTCAGATGTGCCCGGTGCGCAGGAGACGGTTACTTCTACTGTGGATAGAGAGGTCGGAGGTTCGAATCCTCCCTGGACGGCCTGGCCGCCCGGTAGCTCAGCTGGATAGAGCGCTAACGTCACCGTCGCCGAACTTGATCTCGGGCCATCATCTGATCTTGTCGCTCCCCTCGAATGCCGCGAAACGAGGGTCGAGGACATGTCGAAGTTCAACACCACCAGCACGCGCCCGGCGACATCTTCGCCGATCGTCGCCGAATCCACGCCATCCGGACTCACGTTCGAAGGTGGCGACGGCTACACGCGCGACACCAAGAGCGAACTCTTCCTCCTCGCCGTGTCCAACATGGTCGGCGAGAACACCTTCTACGAGTCGGCCGACAAGCGAGACAACCGCTACGCCGACCTCGTCCACGCCGCCACCCTGGCCGATCCCGAGTGGACCGCGCGGTTCCTCCGCTGGCTCCGCACCGACGGCAACATGCGCTCCGCCAGCCTCGTCGGTGCGGCCGAGTTCGCCAAGGCACGTCTCGACGCCGGACTCCCCGGCCAGTCCCGCCAGGTCATCGACAGCGTGCTCCAGCGCGCCGACGAGCCAGGGGAGATGCTGGCCTACTGGACATCGGTCCACGGCCGCACCGTCCCGAAGCCGGTCAAGCGCGGCGTCGCCGACGCGGCGAAGCGCCTCTACAACGAGCGGTCGTTCCTCAAGCACGACTCCGACTCGAAGGGCTACCGCTTCGGCGACGTCCTCAACCTCACCCACCCCACGGCGGACGGGTGGCAGGCGGACCTCTTCAGCTACGCCCTCGACGTCCGCCACGGTCACGCCGAAACCATCCCGGTCACGCTGAAGACCATCCTGCAGCGCCGCGTGCTCATGGACATGCCCGTCGGGCAGCGCCGCGCCAGTCTCGCCCTCGACGGCACCGCCGACGTGCTCAACGCGGCGGGCATGACGTGGGAGTCACTGGCCGGCTGGCTCCAGGGCCCAATGGACGCGCAGGCGTGGGAGTGCATCATCCCGTCGATGGGCTACATGGCTCTCGCGAGGAACCTCAGGAACTTCGACGAGGCCGGTGTCTCCGACGTCATCGCGGCGACGGTCGCGGCGCGTCTCGCCGACCCGGAGCAGGTCGCGAAGTCTCGGCAGCTGCCGATGCGGTTCCTGTCCGCCTACCGGGCGGCGCCGTCGCTGCGGTGGTCGTGGGCACTGGAGCAGGCGATCACTCTGTCGCTGGACAATGTGCCCCGCCTCGGCGGGCGCACGCTGATCCTGGTCGACACCTCGGGGTCGATGAACTCGGGGTTCAGCAAGGACGGCACCCTGATGCGGTGGGACGCGGCCGCAGTGTTCGGGATCGCGCTCGGCAGTCGCTGCGAGTGCGCGGACGTGGTGTCGTTCTCCGCGGCCGGATGGTCGGGCACCGCGACGAAGGTGTTCGACCTTCAGGCTGGCGAGTCGCTGCTGCGCGCGGTCGAACGCTGGAAGTCGGGTGGCTACTTCATCGGCTCCGGCACGGATACGGTCGGCGCGGTCCAGCGGCACCTCCGTCCGGGTTTCCACGACCGCGTGGTGATCCTCACCGACGAACAGGCCGCCTATGGGGATGTCGGCGGGTCGGTGCCGTCCGCTACGCCGCTGTACACGTGGAACCTCGCGGGCTACGAGCGCGGGCACTCCACGTCCGGACGCGGGAACCGGCACACCTTCGGCGGGCTCACCGACGCCGCGTTCCGCATGATTCCGCTGCTTGAAGCGGGCAGGAACGCCCACTGGCCGTTCTGATCAAGTCCGGGTGTGTCACGCGCCGACACGCCGTGACACACCCGGACTTGACGTAACGCCCCGGATAACTGAACATGACCTTCATCAAACTGACCACCCATGTCGAAACAGGTCAGTGCCCACGCTTGCGACAGTATGGGCGTCCAACCGGCCCTCGCCCGTGCACAGGACGAGGTGGCCCCCGATCCTGGCTGTCGAGGCAGGGGACAACGCCGCGAAGTACAAGCGGCCCGGTACAGACGTCCGCCAACTTCCCTCGGGAGAGCATCCCGAGGCTTACGCCCGGTAGCCCAACTGCCGGGCGTTTCCTCACCCCCAAGTCGTGACGGTACGCGGCACCGTCACACGCCCGGTCTGCCTCCAGCACCTCAGCGGCGGGGACACTGTCGAGCGCAGACCGGGCACCACAACGCGGGCGCCTTGGCACGAGCGGCCAAAGGCTGACACCGGATAGAGGATGCGGGCGGCTCCGGACAGCCAATGCCCAAGCCGCCGTCCGTTCAAATCGGTCAGGCGCCCCCACCAGCTTCAGAGGAGGGTCATGGCCAACTTCGCGATCCTCATCGAGTACGAACTCCCCGACGACGTCGACTTCGCCGTCCAAGCCGCCTCACCCGCCCTCGACCTCATCCGCAACCTCCCGCTCCCGGGCAGGCCCGAGCTGGTGACCGCGTTCGCCGCAGAAGCTGCGGAAGCCATGACCCAGGCCCGGCAGGACGTCACCTGACCCAGGGTGTCCCCGACACGCCCTGAGAGCTGCCCGACAGAGCCGGGCAGAGCCCACGGCGCAGGCCCGACCACAGGCAGCGCGCGGCGGGCAACTCTCAACCCCACTCGAAACCGCACGCGACGCCGCGACCTGCGGAAAGTCTCCTACTCTCACCGGCCGGAGACGCAACCCAGGTTGACAAGAGGATGATCATGAGCCGACCCGGTCACGAAGCGCCGTCGTCGCCGTTCGAGATGCCCACGATGACGCCAGGACCCGCGCAAGGCGCAGCCGGCTGCCACTTCCGCGCGGCGGCCGACCACGGCGCCTGGATCAAGCGCCAGCGCCCCAGCGAGCACTACTGCTTCCGGCCCGACCTGAACGCTGGCCTTCGCGACAAGGTCGTCGACGGCGACCAGTGGCAGTGCCACGACTGCCAGGCCGTGTGGACAGTGCGCCGCACCCGGTCCGTTGCCCGCCCGTGGGAGTTTCGCAGGGCAGACTCGGACAACCCGCCCGACTACGACGGCTAATGTCCCGCCAGCCCGGCCAACCCGGACGCGTAGGCCACCGCTGGCGACAAGCCCAGCAAGCCGTCTTCGACACCGAAACCCACTGCTGGCTCTGCGGCGGCTACGTCGACCAACGCCTCTCCGCCCAAGGCCCGCTCGCCAAGCTGTCCCGCTCCGCCGACCACCTCGTCCAGCTGCAGCACGGCGGCGACCCACACGCCCGCTCGAACTGCCGGCTCGCCCACATCGGCTGCAACTCCGCCCGCTCCAACCGGCTCCGCGGCCTCGCGCGCGAGAACTGCGCCTGCAGCCACGGCCGGCCATGCGAACCCCTCAACCCCACGCAGCCCCGCGGCTACGTCGAACTCGACCCCAGCGAGGTGTGACCGTGGCCTTCGTCGACATGCGAACCACGTCGGACTGCTTGCGCGCCTGCCTCGCCACCGTCACCGGACGGAGCTACGAGGACGCCCCGACCACCGAGGGCGACTGGCGAGCCAAGGCGATCGCCTTCCTCAACGCGAGCGACGCCACCGGCGGGATGGTGATCGGCATCGGCGAGTCCCCGCGCGGCTGTAAGGGCGGCCACGTCATCGTCTGCAACCCGGACGGCGAGATGGTCCACGACCCACACCCGAGCCGTGACGGCGTCGTCGCGATGTGGGAGCTATGGGACGCCGACGGGAAGATCGTGGTCGATCAGGTCGAGTTCGCCCACCGGGCAGAGCGACGTGTCCCCGTCGTCTGCCCATCCTGCGAGCAGACGATCGGTCACGCACCGAAGGGCGGCTGGGCTCAAGGCGACGCAACCCAGGACATCACCGTCGATCACCTGCGCACCCAACACCCCGACGTGTGGGCACGCGTAACCGGCGCCACACCACGCCCCGCACCCACCGACCAGAGCTGGCTACAGATGGAGACAAGCTGATGGCCCCCGCCCTCCAGATCCAGCTACTCGCCGCAGCAGGCACAGCCCTCGGCCTCGCCCTCCTCATCGGCCACACCCTCGCCAGCCGAGTGCTCGCCGTACTCGGCGCCGTCCTCTTCGCCGTCGTCCTGGTCGTCACCCTCGTCGCCTGATGCACGTCACCGTCCTGTGCGGCCCACCCTGCTCCGGCAAGTCCACCCTCGCCCACCACCTCGCCCAGCCAGGCGACCTCGTCCTCGACTACGACGACGTGGCACGCAGCAGGGGCAGCCCGGTCAGGTGGCTCCACCCCGAGCCCTACCGCACAGGCGCAGAGCAAGAGCTGCAGGCTCAGCTCGCCCGCGCCTACGAGGACGACAGCGACGCCACCTGCTGGCTCATCCGCACCGCACCCCGCATCTCCACCCGCGTGGCCCTCGCTCAGGCCTGGCAAGCCCCGGTGTACGTGCTGGACCCAGGCGAGCGGGAGTGCCGGCGCAGGGCGAGGGCAGACGGCCGACCGCCAGGCACAGGCCAACGCATCGGCGAGTGGTACCACCGGTACCGGCCATGGCTCCACGACCTGGACGGCCGGAGCCTCCTCACATGATCCACACCAAGCCCCGCGGTTGATCTTCACAAGGTCAACGATCATGGCCGAAGATGATCTTTTTAAGATCCGCTACGGTGACCCGCGCCCACGGCTCCGTGTTTTTCTACATCGGAGGCCGATTTAAGCCCCTGACCTGCGGCGATGCGAGCATCAAGATCACCCCATGATCAACAGGTCGCGAATTCCTGCAGGTAGAGCGCGAAAAACACCGCACCGAGAGGGATGCACCAGTACTAAACCCAGGGGGTGGCGCGACGTGAAAAAGGTCTGCGAAACCCCGGGGTGCGGCGAGGTCATCCCACCTCAGCAAGGCTCAGCCCGGCCCAGGAAATACTGCACCACGTGCCGGCCTCCGCGAGACCGGAAGAACCCGCGGGTCGTCGAGATGCCGAAGCAGGGCGACGAACGGCCAACGGCGCCGGTTCCGGCGCTGGTCGAGTCGTACCGGAAGCAGCTTGAGGACACTGAACGTCTGGACACCCCGGAGGGGGCGTTGGTGTTGCATCTGGCGACGCTGTTCACGTCGGATGGGCACACGGCGTCGGGTGCGGCGGCGCTCTCGAGGGAGCTCCGGGCGGCGATGGAGGTCGCTCTCCGCGGCGCGGCGAAGCAGGGCGACGCGGTGGACGAGCTCGACGCTCGCCGGCGCGCGAAGGCGGCGTCAGCGTGATCGACCCCGCGTACTTGTCGATTCCGTCTCGAGTGGGGTCGTATGGGGATGAGGCGATCGATCTTGCGGAGCGCGCCGGCCGGGTGCTGGATGAGGAGCAGCGGCTGGGTGTCGACGCGCTGCTGTCCTACGGGGCTGGTGGTCGGTGGACGGCGCTGGAGTCGGCGATCCTTGAGGCCCGCCAGAACGGTAAGACCGCGGGAATCCTGCTGCCGGTGACGCTGTTCGACCTGTTCCTGATGCCGCCGGACCGGATCGTGTGGACCGCGCACCTGTTCAAGACCTCGAGGGACGCGTTCGAGGACTTCGAGACGTGCATCGCGACATCTCCGGATCTGTCTCGGCGTGTGAAGCAGGTCAACCACGGGCGCGGTGAGGAGTCGATCGAGCTCCACAGCGGAGCGAAGCTCGAGTTCCTCGCCCGGTCGAAGGGCGGCGGCCGCGGTTTGGGCGGTAAGCGGGTCGTGATGGACGAGGCGCTGTTCCTCGCCGCGTCGGCGATGGGTGCGCTGATGCCGACCTTGTCGGCGAGACCGGACCCGCAGATCAACTACGGGTCGTCGGGGGCGTTCGACACCTCCGACCATCTTCACCGGTTGAAGGACCGGGGGCGGTCGGGTAAGGACCCGTCCTTGATCTGGGTGGAGTGGTGTGCGCCGGGGTCGTGGGAAGACCCGCCGTGTGAGGCGAAGAAGAAGTGCTCCCACATGCCCGGGACGCCGGGGTGCGCGCTGGATGACGAAGAGCGGTGGAAGAAGGCCAACCACACGCTCGGGAAGCGCATCACGATCTCCTACGTCCGGGCGGAGCGGTTGGCGCTTCCGCCGATCGAGTTCGGCCGGGAACGTCTGGGGTGGCATCAGCCGCCGTCCGAGGCGGGGAAGGCGATCTCCGCGGAGCAGTGGGCGCGGCTCCTGGATGGCGATTCCCGTCGTGTCGGTGACGTCGCGCTCGCGGTGGACATCTCCCCGACCCGGGACTACGCGGCGATCGCGCTGTGGGGCCGGCGTGAGGATGGCCTCGGTCACGGGATGATCGTGGCGTACAAGCCGGGGACCGATTGGGTCCTCGCGGAGCTCGTTCGGTGGCGTGACCAGCTGAACCCGGTGGGAATCGGCGCCGGCCGGCAGGTCGCTGCATCGCTCAAGGGTGAGGCGTTCGACGCGACCGGGATCCGGGTGCCGAACTTCTCTGATGAGCCTGAGTACGGCGATCTGGTGGTGCTGAACTCGACGGATATGGCCGCGGCGACGAGTCAGATTTTGGATGCGGTGAAGCAGGAGACGTTCCGGCACCTGGGTCAGCGTGAGCTGGATGCGTCGGTGCAGGGCGCGAAGACGAAGGTGACGGACTTCTCCGAGCTGTGGGTTCGGAAGGACTTGGACTCGGATACGTCTCCGATCGGGGCGTTGACGTTCGCTCGGTGGGTGTTCGAGTCCCGGGCGCACCTGGCGCGGGATGCCAACTACGACGTCTTGGAGTCGGTGTATTGAGGACGCTCATCGTCGACTTGCTCGAGCTGCTTGCGCTGGTGTTGTTCGCTCTGGCCGCGGCGTTCGGGTTGTGGCCGGTGCATCCGGCGCTGGGGTTCGCCGGCGCCGCTGTGGTGCTGGGTGGGGCGGCGTGGTGGCTGGGTCGCCCTCGGAAGCCTCAGGGCTCGAATCAGTGAGGCGGTGAGGCATGTCGTTGTTCCGGCGCAGCAGCACGTTCGGCCCCACCGCTGAGCAGATGATCGCCGAGCGGCGCGGGCTCCGCGTCGGCGGGAAGGTCTCGGTCACGACGGACACGGCGATGCGGCATTCGGCGGTGTGGGCGTGTCTGCGGCTGCGCGGCAACTTGATCTCGACGATGCCGGTGGACGTGTTCCGCAGGGTCGCCGACATGCAGGTGGAGGTCCCGAAACCGCCGGTGTTGGTGAACCCGGGCGGCGAGCGGGTCGACATGCTGGAGTGGATGTACTCGACGCAGGTGGATCTGGATCGGGGCGGGAACGCGTTCGGTCTGATCACGGCGCGGGACGGGCTGGGGTTCCCGTCGCGGATCGACCTGATGCCGTTGTCGGAGTCGTCGGTGCGGATCCGCAACGGGGAGCTGTGGAAGTACCAGTTCGCGGGGAAGCTGTACGACCCGAAGGACGTGTGGCACGAGCGGCAGTACACGGTGTCGGGCCTGCCGGTGGGGTTGTCGCCGGTGGCGCACGCGGCGTGGTCGATCGGCGAGTACCTGTCGATCCAGGAGTTCGCGCTGGATTGGTTCGGCGGCAAGGGCGTGCCGGCGGTGCACCTGAAGAACACCGCGAAGACGCTCGATTCCGAGCAGGCGTCGTCGGTGAAGGAACGCTACAAGGGGTCGGTGTCGGCCGGGGACACGCTCGTGACCGGCAAGGACTGGGAGCTAAAGCCGATCCAGGCGGAGCAGGCCGGGAACTCGTGGCTGGACGCAAAGAAGTACGGGATCGCGGACATCGCCCGGTTCTTCGACTGCCCGGCGGACTTGATAGACGCTGAGGTGTCGACCGGGTCGATCACGTACGCGTCGATCACGCAACGGAACCTGCAGCTGCTGATCATGCACATCGGTCCGGCGATCGTGCGGCGCGAGAACTCGCTCGGGAAGCTGCTGCCGAAGCCGCGGTTCGTGAAGCTGAACACGGACGCGTTGATGCGGATGGACCCGAAGGCCCGGGCGGAGATGTTCAAGGTCCAGATCGAGTCGAGGCAGCGTGTGCCGTCCGAGGCGCGCGCGTTGGACAACCTGATGCCGTACACCGACGAGCAGCTCGCCGAGTTCGACCGGCTCTTCCCGCAGAAGACCCCGATTCCCGCAGGAGCGGCAACATGACCATGGACGAACTTCGTCAGGCGGCGTCCCGCCGAGCGCTGGGAGTGCGCGCGCCGGCGGACCGGCCGTCGCAGCGGCGATGCGCCGAACAAACCGGGTCGCTGCCGCTGGCGCGGGTGCGGGTGCGGGAGATGGAGCTGCGGGACTCGAGCGACGGGAAGCTAAAGTTCGTCGGCTACGCGTCGGTGACGGACGCGGCGTACGAGATGTACGACCTGTTCGGCCCGTACAGCGAGCTGGTGACGAACGGGGCGTTCGCGAAGTCCCTGTCGTTCCCGGATCTGGACGTGCCGCTGGTGCTGCAGCACCAGGATCTGCGGCGGATCGCGCGCACCACCAACGGCACCCTGACGCTGGCCGAGGACGACAACGGGCTGCTGGTCGAGGCCGACCTGGACCCTGAGGACGCGGACGTCCGCTACATCGCGCCGAAGCTCCGGTCGGGACTGATCGACGAGATGTCGTTCAAGTTCCGGATCACGTCGGGCCAGTGGTCGCCGGACTGGATGGAGTACCACATCAACGAGGTGGACATCCACCGCGGTGACGTCGCGATCGTCGGGTACGGCGCGAACCCGCACACCGCCGGCGCGACCCTGCGCACCCAGGACCCGATGGACGTCGTCCGGGAGCTGACCGACGAGCAGGCCCGGTCGGCGTTCGACCTGCTGACCGCCCGGTTCCAGCCGGCCGCCCCGGAGATCCGGGCCGAGCCTGAGGTTCGGGCTGCCGAGCCCTCCAAGACTTCGCGGGTCCTCATCACCGATGAGGACGTCCGCGAGCGCGTCATCCGCTGACGCACCCACCCCACTTCGCGCACGACCGTTCCCGCACCGCGCCGCTTCGGCCTGGTCTGGGTGCTGCTGCCTGTCGTGGCCCATCCAACTCGACACCCCTGACTGGGGAGGAAGGCTGACGGCGATGACTCTCGCCCAGCTGATCGCCCAGCTGCGGAGCCAGATGGCCTCGAAGCTGGAGCAGCGCAACACCCACGCCAAGGAACTCAGCACCCTGCGGGCGCAGGACGAGCCGGACGAGGCCCGCGTCACCGAGCTGCGGAAGGCGAAGGACGACCTCGACACCGAGCTCGATGCCCTGCAGGCGCGGGTCGCGGACCTCGAGGCGGAGCAGGCCCGCGACGACGCCGCGGACCGGCTGGCCCGCGAGGTCACGCCGGGCGTCGACAAGCCGGCCTACGACCAGACGGCCCGGGTCGGTTCGGAGGAGCGCACCTACCACCCGGGGAACGACCCGAAGGGCGAGACGTTCCTGCGGGACGTCGGCAAGGCGTTCGTGATGCGCGACTTCGCTGCGTCCGACCGGCTCATGTCGCACCTGCGGGAGGAGCGGGTGGAGCGCGGCGAGTACCTGAAGCGCGCCACGACGACGGGCAGCTTCGACGGCCTGACGGTGCCGCAGTACCTGACGGACATGTTCGCCAAGCACGCCAAGGCCGGGCGGCCATTCGCAAACGCGATGCGGCACCACGACCTCCCGCCGGAGGGCATGAACGCCTACATCGGGCGCGGCACGACCGGCACCGACACCGACGTCCAGGCCAACCAGGGTGACGCGGCGACCGAGCAGAACTACGACGACACGCTGCTGACGGTCCCGATCCAGACCAACGCCGGGCAGCAGACGATGTCGCGGCAGGCGGTGGAGCGGACCTCCGGCGCGCTGGACGTGACGGCGGAGGACCTGTTCCGCGCCTACGGCACGAAGCTGGACAAGACGGTCATCACGCAGGCGTCGACCGGTCTGTCGGCGGTCGCGACGGCGGTGTCCTACACGGACGCGTCGCCGACGGTGGTCGAGTTCTGGCCGAAGATCCAGGAAGGTCTCTCCGGGACGGAGTCGGCGCTGCTGGACCAGGTGTCGCCGGGGTCGTTCCTCGCGGTGATGCACCCGCGTCGGTGGCGGTGGATGAACCAGGCGCTGACCAACCAGTGGCCGCTGATCCAGCAGCCGGGCCTGAACACGCAGAGCGGCGGCCTGAACTACGGCGAGGCCTACGGCGACGGGTTCCGCGGTCTGCTGCCGGACGGCACTCCGGTGATCGTGGACGCGAACATCGCCACGAACAACGGCGCGGGCACCAACGAGGACGAGGTGTACCTCGTGTCCCGCGACGAGTGCCACCTGTGGGAGGACCCGGACGCGCCGTTCTTCATCCGCGCCGAGGAGACGAAGGCGGCGACCGTGCAGATCCTGTTCGTGATCTACGGCTACTTCGCGTACACGCACCAGCGGTACGCGCAGGCGCGCAAGATCTCCGGGACCGGCCTGGTCACCCCGACCTTCACCGGCGTCTGACAGAACGGGTGGCCGGGCTCCGGCTCGGCCGCCCGTGCCGTGATCAACCAATGAGGAGTGGTTCGAGTGGCTGAGGGCAAGAGCGGCCTGACCAAGGAAGAGCAGAACGCAGGCATGGTCGCCGCGCTGCTGCGGGAACGCGGCGCGTACCTGCGCGTCGGGAAGCCGGAGCGGGCCGCGGAGGTCGAGGAGCAGCTGCGGCTGCGAGGTGTCGAGGAGTTCCCGGACGCGAACGGCACCGGCGACCCCAGCACCGAGCCGCCGCAGGGCCGCTCGGCGGCGCCGCAGCAGACCGTGGAGGCGGACGAGGCGAACCAGATCCGCGCGCACCTCGAGGCGGCCGACGTGAAGGTCGACAAGCGGTGGGGTTTGGAGCGGCTGCGCGAGGAGCTCGCGAAGCTCAAGAAGGACTGATCTCGACGGGGAGGGGGCGTCATGCAGGTTCTGGCGTGTTCGTTCGACGAGTCCGGCGACACCGTGCTGGACATGACCGGGAACGGAAACGACTTCCCGCTCGGCGCGAATTTGACGCGGGTCGCGGGGAAGACGAACGGCGGGATCCAGCCGGCGACGACCACGGCGACAGTGCTGCCGGACGTGGGCCAGACGGATGACCGGACGGTGTGCCTGTGGGTGAAGGGATCTATCCCGGACGGCTGGCTGGTGCAGTGGTACGACTCGACCGCGGCGTCGGGGGCGGGCGGCGGTGTGTGGGGGATCCGCTTCCTGTCCGGTGCCCCGGTGCTGCGGGCCCGTAACGTCGCGGACGACTTCACGGATGCGACGGCGGCGTGGCCGGACACGACCGGGTGGCATCACGTCGCTGGGGTGTACGGCGGCGGTTCGGCGAAGCTGTACGTGGATGGTGTGCTGGCGGATCAGAAGTCGCTGATCGGTCCGATCCGGTCGTCGGACGCGCCGAAGCTGTTCGGGGACTTCTCCGCCGCGGGGAGTTACGACGATCTGCGGGTGTACACGTCGGCGTTGACGCAGGCGTCGGTGGCGGCGTCGATGACGGCGGTGGCATCGAGCGATCTGGCGTCGGCGGCGGCGCTGTCGGTGGATGCGGGGTTTCTGGCGCGGGTGACGGCGGCGATGCAGCAGTACGCGGTGTCGCTGGCGAAGTCGATCCGCGCGGCGGGGGATCAGTCCCGGAAGGACGAGTACTTGTTCGCGCAGAAGTGTCTCGCGGCGCCGTCGACGTACGGGGCGCAGTTCGGGTGGGCGCTGGGCACGGATGTGACGGTGGATCCGACGATCGACGACGACACGATCCGCTCGCTGGTTCAGGCCGCGTGGCCGGTGCTGGCGAAGTCGCTGTAGGAGGCTCTGGTGTCGCTGGAGGTCGCGTACTCGTTCAACAGCGACTACAGCGACGTGGCCAACGGCCGGACGATCACCTCGGTCGGTAACTCCGCGATCGTCTCCGGCGGGCAGACCGGCAACGCCCTCGGCAAGACCGGCGCCACGATGCCGGTGCTGCCCGCCGCCGCGCTGGCGGCGCTGCAAACCGACGACCGCACGATCATGTTCGACGCGAAGCAGAACCTCACCACCTGGTGGGTCCGCTTCAACGACAACACCTTCGGCTCCGGGATGTGGGGCATCCTCAACATCTCCGGCTCGATGGCTGTGCAGGCCCGCGACAACACCGGCTCGCACAACCTCGCCACCCGGCCCACCGCGACGTCGCCGGATGCGACGAACTGGCACAACTACTGCGCCACCTACGTCCGCTCGACCGGCGTGATCTCCCTGTACCGGGACGGCACCCTGTCCACCACGTCCACCTTCACCGCCGGCACCCAGCTGTCCACTTCGGCCGACTCGATCGACCTCGCCGAGTGGTCCTCCACCGGCGCGGCGATCGACAACCTCCGGCTCTATAGCCACGCCCTCACAGCCGGCCAAGTTGCCACGACCGCCGGGACTCCGGTGACCGCGGGGGCGCCCGCCTGGCCAGTTCCCCCGATCTCCCAGTACGGGAGCTTCCACTAGAAAAGGAGCCCCCTGATGGCTCGCTATTCCGCTCAGGCCAAGTCGTCCGCGGCGCTGGCCGTCGACACCGGGTTCGCGTGGCTGCAGGCCGTGGCCGGCAACGGTTTCAAGCTGCGCCGGGTTACCCTCGGCGTCGTCGCCGGCGCCTCGACGCCGACCAGCCAGCAGCTGACGGTCGGCATCAACCGGGTCACCACCGCAGGCACCACGCCCGGCGGCGGCATGACCCCGAACAAGCTCGACCCGAACTCCGCGGCCGCCGGCGCGACGTTCAAGACGACCTACGCAACGCCGCCCACCACCACGGCCGACGACCTGTTCCGGGTCAGCTTCAACTCCCAGTCGGGGGTCGACCTGCCGTGGGAGCTGCTCGAGGAGCTGATCGTCTCGGCGGGCACCGCGAACGGGCTGGTGTTCATCAACCGCGACAACGCCCTCCCGGCGTCGCACAGCTACGTCCTCTCGGTCGAGTGGGAAGAGTGATCCTGAGGTAGCGGTCGGCGTCGGCGAAGGAATGAGCGAATGATCCGGCGCTGGCGCAACCTCGTCGCGCGTCGCGGCCGGTTCCTGCCGGTCCCGCCAGCGCAGCCCGTCGCGGCGCCATCGCGTGTCCCGGACGCGGTGCGACGCCGCACCCGGCCCGCGGCGACAGCCAGGCGTGGCGAGTTCCTCCCTGGCCCGCTGCCGATGCCTGCAGTCCCGCCGGCGCGAGCGCGACGACGGGCGATGCTGCCCACTGTCCGTCGTGGCGAATTCCTGCCGGTGCTCGCGGCGCCGTCGGTCTCGCCCGCCTTCATGGTGTCCGGCCGGCTGGCTGCGCTGCTGCTGCGCCGCGGCGCGGTCTTCACCGTGCCGCGGCCGGTGGCCACCGCAGGAACAGGGCCGGTACCGCCGACGGTGACGCGGCAGTCCCGACGTCCGCAGCTGCCGGTGCGGCGCGGGGAGTTCTTAGCGACGCCGTTCCCGCTGCCCGCCGGTCCTGGCCCGGTCGCGCCGCAGATGCTGCGGCAGACCCGACGTGCGGCGCTGCCGTCCCGGCGGGGCGAGTTCGCTACGCCGGTCCCGGCGGCGCAGGTGCCGACCGTGCCCGGGTTCGTTCCGCGGCCCGGGCGGCGCACCGCGGCCCGGTCGCTACTGATTCGGCGCGGCGAGTTCCTGCTCGTGCCGAACGCTGCTCCAACGGCGCCGCGAGGGATCGCGGCCTCGAGGTGGCGGCTGGTCGTCACTCGTCGCGGTGAGTTCTTCGGGCCGGTCCCGCCGCCAGCGGTCGCAGGGGTGTCGTGGGTGCCGACGAGGTCGCGGCCGCGGCGGGCGTCGGCATCGCTGGCACGGCCGGGAGCTTTCCTGCCGGTGCCGCTGGTCGGCGCGCCGCCGCCCGTGCTGGTCCGCGGCGACATGCGTCCGGTCGACCGGGCGGGCACCACGATGCTCCCGGCCGACCGGCCTTCCACGACCATGACCCCGGTTGCGCGTGGGGTCGCGACGATGAGCGGGGGATAGATGCCTTTCGACCTCGGCGACGTTGTCCCCCTGTCCGTGTCGATCGACGTCGCCGGCGTGCCGACGGACGGCACGGTGACGCTGACGGTCACGAAACCGGACGGCACGGTCGACACCCCGACCCCGGTGCACGGCGCGACGGGCCAGTACTCGTGCGACTACCTCGCCGCCACGCCCGGCCGGCACGTGGTGCGGTGGGTGTCGAGCAGCCCGAACGCGGCGTACACGGACGTGTTCGACGTCCGCGAGGCTGAGCTCGGCGCGATCGTGTCCTTGAAGGACATGAAGACCCACCTGGACATCAAGGGCACCTCACGTGATGAGGAGCTCCGCGGTGTTATCGAAGCCGTCACCGGGATGATCGAGGAGCACCTCGGGATGGCGGCGGTGCGCTCGACCCGCACCGAGGAGCACAAGATCCGCGCGGGCCTGGTGTTGAACTGGACGCCGGTGCAGTCGCTGGTGTCGATGGCGTTGGTGGACGGCACCTACACGTGGAACGTCGCCGATCTCCATGTGTCGCCCGCTGGGGTGGTGACGTCGCCGCTCGGTGTCGCGCCGTACGGGCACCTGACGGTCACCTACGTGGCCGGCCCGAGTGTCGTGCCGGCGCGGTACCGCGAGGCCGCGATCTACACCGTCCAGCACCTGTGGCGGTCGAAGCGCCCGGAGAAGGGCGCCAGCAGCCGCGGCGGCTCCGGGCTGGACAGCTCGATGGGGTATCAGCAGGCCGGGTATGCGCTGCCGAACTACGCGATCGAGTGTTTGGGCGCCGGGATGCCGGGGCTGGCCTGATGGTGGTGTCGCGGTTCTTCGAGTCGATCGACGCGCTGGTCGCGTTGTTCGGCGCCGACGGTGACCTGGTCGAGCTTCCGTCGATGGCCCAATTCGACGAGCCCGGCTATGTCGTGTTCGACGGCGAACCCGCGTCGCAGGAGTACCCGCCGAACGTTCTGATCATCGGCTGGGACGGCGACCCCGACTCGGACCTGAAGGTCGCCGACATCAACCAGGACTGGGCCGACGCCAAGGGATCCCGGGCGCGGGACGAGCAGTTCGAGATCCAGTGCTGCGTGATCTCCAAGTACGGCGACGCGGACTCGTGGCGCCCGGTCCGGGAACGCGCCAAGGCGATCCTGACGGACTTCGAGACCAAGCTCCGCGCCGCACCGGACCTGAACCTCCCGGACGACCCGACCCGGAAGTTCCTCACCGCCGAGTACAAGCCCACCGGGGCCTACCAGGAACCGTTCTCCGACAGCGGGTTCTGGTTCCGGATGCAGTTCGTTGTCAGGGTCTCCACCCGTGTCTGAAGGAGAGTCATGCCCAAGTTCACGCTGAAGGTGGACCACGCGGTCACCTTGTTCAGCCCGGAGGGGCGACCCGGCGCGATGCTCGTCGAACCCGGCGACGTCATCGACGTCCCCGGCGAACTCGTCACGTCCCGGCCGGCCCCGCAGGACGACGAGCCGGAGCCCACGCCGCTGCCGGAGGACGCCTACACCGTGGCGAACAACGGCGAGGAGAAGACCTGGCCCCACTCGATGTGGGAGCTGGTCGAGGACAAGCCCAAGAAGGTCGAGCCGGTCAAGGCTCCGGCAGTGAAGGAGAGCTGACGTGGCCACTGGGTCGGGCATCGACGCCCAGCTGATGATCAAGCCGGAGACCACGTGGGGCACCCCCGTCACCGTGGACCGGGCCTACGAGTTCCTCGACGAGTCCCTCAACCAGGAGATCACCTACGTCGACTCCGCGGGCCTGCGGGTCGGGACGACGTTCAAGCGGTCGTCCCGTACCCGGCAGTCCCGCTTCTCCGTGTCGGGCGACATCACCCTCGAGCTGCCCACGCTGGGGGCGGGGCTGCTGGTGAAGCACATGCTCGGCTCGGCGGTGACCACCCCGACGCTGGTGTCGGGCTCGGCGTACAAGCAGGTCCACACCCCGTCCGGGCTCGCCGGGCTGGGCCTGACGATGCAGGTCGGCCGGCCGGAGCCGGTGTCGCCGTACACGGTGCGGCCGTTCACCTACGAAGGCTGCAAGATCACCAAGTGGGAGCTGTCCCTGAAGGACGGTGGCCTGTGCACCCTGAAGCTCACGGTCGACGGGCAGGCCGAGTCCACCGCGACCGCGCTGGCGACGGCGGCGTTCCTCGCGGCGTCGAAGGTGTACTCGTTCATCGACTCCACGATCAAGCTCGGCGGCACCGCGTCCACTGCCGCGGGCGAGACGTCGATCGCGTCCGGTGTGGCGCTGTCGACGGTGGCGAAGTCCATCACCATCTCCGGTGACAACAGCCTCGCCACCGACCGGTACGGCATCGGCAACGCCGGCCAGAAGAAGGAGCAGCTGCAGAACGGGATGCAGACCATCATGGTCAAGCTGGACTCCGAGTTCTCCAAGAGCGAGCTCTACGACATCTACACCGCGGGCACCCCGACGCCGATCCAGTGGACGCAGACCGGCGCGTCGATCGGCGGCGGCAACTTCTTCCTGTTCGACGTGATCTTGCCGTCGTGCTTCCTGAAGAAGGCCCCGCCGGCGGTGAACGGCCCGGACATCGTGCAGATGTCGACGGAGTGGGAAGCGGAGTACGACGAGACGAACCCCGCGATCCAGATCAAGATCGTGTCGACGGAGAGCACGAGCATCTGATGGCTGGCCTGCTGCGGATCGCGACGAATGTGCAGCAGGTACAGCAGTTCCGTGACCTGTCCAAGCGGCTCAAGGAGAAGGGCCGCGGGGAGCTGCGGAAGCAGCTGAACAAGGCCATCAAGGACGCTGGCCGGCCGATCGTGGAGGACGTGCGGAACGCAGCGCAGGGGCTGCACACCACGTCATCGCACGGTGGCGGCGCTCGGCAGCGGCAGCGGTTCGCGGCGTCGCGGGCAAGGTCGGAGCGGGCCGCGGCGAACGCGCTGCGCCGCCATGGCGGGCTGCGGCGGCGGGTGGCGGCGGCGACCACGCTGGAAGCGACCCGGCGAGGTGTGCGGTTCGTGGTGCGGTCGGCGCAGCTTCCGCCGGATCAGCGGTCGTTGCCGCGGCACATGAACTCGGAGAAGGGCTGGCGGCACCCGGTGTTCGGTGACACCGACAACTGGGTGGCGCAGAAGGCGACTCCGGCGGGGTTCTTCAGCAGGACGATCTCGCAGAAGTCGCATGAGTTCCGGCGCTTCATCGGCGCGCAGATGGAACAGATCAAGAAGCAAATCGAGCAATAGGGGATGACAGTGGCTGAGAAGGTGCTTCCGCGTCCGCGGTTCAAGTACGAGGATCTCGACGGCAGGGTCCGCGAGTACGAGTTCCGGGCGGAGATGAGCGTCCGGGACGCGATGTTCCTGCAGGAGAAGTCCGGGGCGACGATCGCGACGCTCGCGCAGTACATCGACCGGCGTGAACCGGCGGCGATCGTCGCGACCGTGTTCCTGCACAAGCGGGCCAACGGAGAAGCCGTTCGCTATGAGGACCTCCTCGACACGAACATCATGAGCTTCCAGTGGTTCAATCCCGGCGTGGAGCTGTGCCCGAACTGCGGCGGTCACGGGCTCGTGGAAACGTCGCCGCCCGCGGATGCGCCGGAGCAGTCCGAAGTGGACCCTACGACGCCCGCTGGTCGGCCCCGGCGGAAAGGTACCACCAAAACCGACTGACCCTCACCGAACGCTGGCAGTGGACACCCGACCAGATCCTCGACCTGACCCTGTCTGACTTCGACTGGCACGTCGAAGCCGCCAAGGCCCTGAACGAGCGGGACCTCAAGGCCCTTGAGGGGAGTGGTGGATGAGCGACCTCTCGTTCAACGTCATCGCCTTGGACCGGGCGTCGAAGACGTTCCTGTCCGCGGCGGAGTCGATCGACCGGATGGTCGCGAAGCTCGACAAGCTGGACGGGAAAACTGCCACCGCCACGGTCAACATCAAGACCGACGAGTCGACCAAGGCGCTCGACAGCTTCACCAACCGGTTCACGCTCATGGCCGCCGGGATCGCTGCCGCCTCGCCGCTCGCGGGCGCAGCGATCCTCGCCGGTCTCGGTGGCAGCCTGATCGCCGTCGCGGCGACTGCGCAGGCGTCGAACGAGAAGGTCCGGCAGACCTACAAGACCCTGTGGTCCAATGTGGTCCAGGACACCAAGTCCGCCACCAACGTGCTGGTTCCCCAGCTAGTGGCGTCCGGGAACCAGATCGGCCACACCTTCGAAGCCCTGCAGCCCCAGATGCAGCAGGCATTCAAGGCCGCCGGCCCAGACCTGCAGGAGCTGACCACCGGGCTGACCGGGTTCGCGACGAACGTGATGCCCGGAGTGACTTCGGCGGTCGGATCCAGCTACCCAGTGTTCGAGGGGCTCCGGCACGCCGCGGAAGACCTCGGTACCGCGACGGGCACGTCGCTGGCGAGCATGGGGCAGAACTCCGTCGCCTACGGGGCGGCGATCCAGTCGTTCGGGCAGATCACCGGCACCGTCATCACCCTCGCGATCACGTTGGTGAACGACCTCGCCCAGGTGTGGGCGTCCAGCGGGCAGGAGATCTCCGGAGCGATCTCGTCGGTCGCCGGCGTCGCGTCCGGGCTCGCGTCCGGTGCGCTGCCGATCCTGTCGGCCGGGTTGAACGCCGCGGCCCGGATCCTGACGGTCGTGGCGGATGTGGTCGAGCCGATCGCGCCTCTGCTTGGCACCGTCGGCACCGCCGCGCTGGCTACGTGGGCGGCGTTCAAGCTCTCCGGGCTCGTTACGGCGGGCGTGAACGCGCTCGCTGCGGGGATCCTCAACATGGGGGTCGCGGCGCAGACCGGCGCCACCAAGGCCACCGCCGCGGGCATCGCCGTCCAGGGGCTCGGAAACCGCGCTGCCACCGCCGCGGTGGGCACGGCCGCGGTCGCGGAGTCTCTGGCCGGCCCGGTGGGTATCGCGGTCGCCGCGGCCACCCTCGGTTTCGGGCTGCTCGCCACCGGGATGGGCGACTCATCCGACTCGGCGCAGCGGCTGGCCGGCTCGATGGAAGGTGTCGTCGGGGCGCTGCAGGCGTCGAACGGCCAGGTCAACGCTTCGGTGATCAGCTCGATCCAGGCCGATGGCGGGTTCAAGAAGGTCGCCGAGTCCGCCCGGGCGTTCGGCATCACCCAGAACGACCTCACGGGCGCGATCACCGCGGGCGGCGGCGCCTACGACAACCTCGCGGCGAAGATCCAGAAGGTCATCGACGCGAACCACCGCTACACCACCGTCGCCGGCGGGTCCCGGGTGGATTCTGGGCTCAATGAGACTGGCGAGGCGGCGCAGCAGCTCCTCAATGACCTCAACGAGCTGGTCGGCAAGTTCAAGGACCAGAAGACCGTCGCGGACCAGTCCACGAACTCGCTGAAGCAGCACGCGATCGAGCTCACCCACACCCAGGACGGGTTGAACGCGGCGAACGCCGCGTCGTTCCAGTTCGGGATCTCCCAGCGGGACGTGATCGCCGGTCTGGAGAACGTCGCTGCGGCTTCCGGGGACGCCTCGGTTGGCCTGGGGGATGTGGCGGCGAAGTTCGCGCAGGCCACGCTAGCGTCGGCGAACGCCGCGGGCGCGATCGAGAAGACGTTCCAGCAGGCCGACCAGCAGGTGACGCAGGCTCGACTGTCGGTGGCGTCAGCCGCTCACGGCCTTGAGGCGGCGAGCCGGAGCGTCGCGGACGCTCAGCACGGCGAGACCACGGCGGCGCGGGCGTTGGCGCAGGCTCAGCAGGGGGTCGCGGACGCTCAGCGCGGCGTGATGACCGCTCAGCGGTCGCTGCTGGACGCTCAGCGGCAGGAACGGGACGCGCAGCTCGCGATCAACGAAGCCCGGCAGCAAGCCATCCGGGACCTGAAGGCCCTGCACCAGCAGCTGGACGACCAGTTCACCTCCGAAGCGTCCGCGCGGGTGCGGTTGTTCGACGCCCAGCAGGCCCTGAAGGAACTCGACGTCAAGGAGTCCGACGCCCGCGGTCTCGCGGCGGGGCCGGTCACCGCGGACAACGAGACCAAGGTGAAGGCCGCGATCGACCTGCTGTCGGCGCAGAACGGCCTGAACGCGGCGCTGCAGAACGGCGCGAACCTCCGCGAGGACGTCGCCAAGGCTGACCGCGCCGGGGTCGAGGGCTCGAAGGGTGTGCAGGCGGCGCAGCAGCAGCTGGCGTCGGCGCAGCGGCAGGTGTCGGACGCCTCCTACGGAGTGGAGCAGGCCCAGAAGGCGGTCACGCGCGCGCAGCAGGGCGTGGCGGACGCGTCCTACGCTCAGCAGCGCGCCCACCAGGCCGTGGCCGACGCCCAGTACCAGCAGCGGCAGGCGTCGCAGCAACTCACCACCGCGCAGCAGGGCCTGAACGACGCAGTCGCGAACGCCTCGAGGTCGCTGGACATCTCCACGGAGGCGGGTCGGCGGAACCTGGGGCAGCTGTTCAGCCTCGCCGACGCGATCAAGAACCAGTTCGGCCCGACGGCAGCCGGGTACAACTCGCTGATCCAGACGACGGCCGACAAGTTCGGCATCACCACCCAACAGGCCCAGGGGCTGCTGGACAAGCTGGGGTTGATCCCGAAGGACTTCAAGTTCGGGATGACCGCGGTCGCGTCGGCGAGCTTCGAAGAGCTGAACCGGATCTACGACGACAAGTTCGGCGGCCACATCGGCGCCGTGTCTCTCACCGCCGCTCGAGCGATGGCGACCGGTGGCCACGTCTCCGGGCCGGGTGGGCCGCGGGATGACCAGATCCCGGCGTGGCTGTCCAACGGCGAGTGGGTGCAGCCCGCGGACTCGGTGAGCTACTACGGCCACGGCTTCATGGAGGCGGTCCGGCAGAAGAAGTTCCCCCGCTTCGCCTCTGGCGGTCTCGCGCGCGGCCTGGCAACCAACTACATCCTCTCGGGCGCGGGCGTCGCCTACCAGGGCGGTGTGTACGCGCTGGAGGCGATGGGGTTCAAGGCGCCGGCCCGGCTGGCAAAGTACGAGCCGCCGACGTACACCGCGCGCGGTGGAGCGTCCATCATCCCCACCGGTCAGCACTTGGCGTTGATCGACGCTGCTCTGGCGGCGGACGGCATCCCGCGCAGCGACTGGGCTCGCTGGGAAGCCGGCATGAACGTCCTGATCCAGCGGGAGTCGGGCTGGAACGCCAACAGCGTCAACCTGTGGGACAGCAACGCCAAGCGCGGCACCCCGTCCGGCGGTCTGACGCAGACGATCGGCCCGACGTTCGCGGCGAACCGCAACCCGAGCCTGCCGAACAACATGTTCGATCCGGTGGCGAACATCGCCGCGTCGATCAACTACATCCGGCGTCGCTACGGCGACATCTCGAACGTCCAGCAGGCGAACCCGAACCTGCCTCCGCGGGGGTACGCGGCGGGTGGCCCGGTGCGGATCCCGCGGCCGCGGGCGTACGACAACGGCGGCGCGCTGCCGCCGGGCATGAGCACCGTGTGGAACGGGACCGGCCGGCCGGAGAACGTCCGGACCGCGAACGCGGAGGACAAGCTGCTCGACGCGGTGAACGGGCTGCGGTCTTCGTTGGAGAAGTTCGCGAACCGGCCGATGACGGGGACTCTGCGGACGAGGGAGGGCGCGTTCTTGGGTGAGGTGGAGATGGCGCTGTCCCGGCTTGAGCACGCGGCGGGGATCTGATGGTCGCGGAGGTCACGCAGTGGATCGACCCTGATGGGGTGGCCACGACGATCGACGTCGACTGGAAGGCGAAGGGCCGGTTCATGCCGCCGGTCGACTACCAGGAAGACGTGGTCCCCGACCAGCCTGGTTCGGTGCCGAGGTCGTTCCGGCACGGGGCTCGGGATTTCACGATCCGGATCAACTTGAACGCGGCGACGGAACCAGCTTTGCGGACGGTGCAGCGGTCGATGATGTACACCGTCGACCCGACCCGCGGGCAGGGGACGATCAGGGTGACGTCGCCGCTGGGGGATGTGCGGGAGATCGGGTGCCGGTATGTCGCCGGGTTCGAGACGGAGGAAGAGCCGGGGGTTTCGGGTCCGACGATGCAGCAGTCGGACGTGACGTTCCGGGCGTTCGAACCGTACTGGCAGGATCAGTCCGACATCTCGCAGACGTTCACGATCGGTACCCCGCCGAATTTCTTCCCGTTCTTTCCGGTGCGGTTGACTTCCAGCGAGATCGCGGTGGACGACACGGTCCTCAACGACGGGGACGTGCAGACGTGGCCGGTGTGGACGATCACCGGCCCAGGGTCGAGCATCTCGCTGCAGAACCTCACGACTGGCCGGTCGACGGTGTTGCAGACGGCGTCGCTGGGGATCGGTGAGTCCATCACGATCGACACGCGTCCGTCAAAGCTGTACCCGACGGGGAAGACGATCCTGCGGCAGAACGGTGCGCCGCTGTTCGAGGACCAGTCGAGCACGTCGGCGTTGTGGCCACTGATCAAGGGTGTGAACGCGATCCGGTTGGCGATGACGGGCGCGGTGGCCGGTCAGTCGGCGCTGAACCTGTCGTGGCGCCGCAAATGGTTGTCTGTCTGATGTGGAATCTGTATGCCCGCAACCGTGACGGCACCCGCGCGGGGGAGATCGACCACTTCAACGAGGCCGAGTTCACGCCGGTGTTCTGCGATGTGGGGTCATGGACGCTGAAGCTGCCAGCGACCGCGTCGATCCTGGAGAAGCTGGCGCAGCCGGGCGCGGGGGTGATCGCCTGCCGCGACGACAAGGCTCTTGTGTCGGGTCCACAGCGTGGTTTCCGGCGGCTGCGCGACGCGAAGAACGACTACGTCGAGTTCAAGGGCTACACCGACGAGGTGTGGTTGAAGAACAGGACGGTGTCCCCTTCGCCCACCGAATCGTCGCCGCCGTACAGCCTGCAAGCCACGGATGACCGCAGCGGCGTCGCATCGACGGTGCTGTCCCAGTACGTCAACGTGAACGCCGGACCCGGCGCGGTCGCACCGCGGCGCGTGTCCGGCCTGACGATCGGAACGGACCCGGTCACCGGCGCCACCGTGTCCGGGTCGGCGCGGTGGGAACACAACCTCCTCGCGTTCCTGCAACCTCTCGCCACCTCAGGCGGCATCGGGTTTCGGGTCGTGCAGGTCGGCAGCAACCTCCAGTTCCAGCCCTACGCCATCACCAACCGAGCCGCGACGGTGAAGTTCTCCCACGCCATGGGGAACCTGGCCTCGGTCGACTACTCGGTGACCGCGCCCGACGGGAACTACTACTACGTCGGCGGCACCGGAACCGGCGCATCCCGCACCATCAAAGAGTTCTCCGACAACACCTCCATCGCCGAGTGGGGACGCATCGAAGGCGAGTTCGTGGACCGCCGTGACACCTCCGACGCGACCCAGCTGACACAGGCCGGCACGGAGGCATTGGCGAACACCACCGAGCGGCTGTCGCTGGCGTTGACGCCGTTGGAGACGGACTACCAGAAGTTCGGTGTCCACTACTTCCTCGGGGATCAGGTGACGGTGAAGCTCGAAGACGCTTTGCCGACTGTGTATGGGGAATCGGGGTTGATCGTCGATGTTCTCCGGTCGGTGTCCATCAAGCTCACGCCGGACGATGTGTCGGTGACGCCGACGATCGGCACTCCGGGCCGGAGCGACATGTTGCGGATCTTCCAGACCCTGAAGCGCGCCGTCAAGCGCCTGAACCAGCTTGAGAGGCAGTAATGGGAATCGCCCTGACGCAGTACGCGCCCTACGACTCGGGTCCAGGAGCTAACGTCACCGAGGCGACGTGGCGTTCGATGGTCCGTCGCCTCGTCCCCACCGGCGTCATCGCTGGTGTGCTGAACGAGTTCGCTGTCTTCGCCGACTCGACGGGCATGCAGGTCAAGATCCCGTCGGGCGAGTGCTGGATCGAAGGGAACTGGGGGATCCTGTCCTCTCAGGTCACCCAGGGCATCACCACCGCGCATGCCACGCTCGCGCGGCTGGACCGCATCATCCTGCGCAACGACTTCGCCAACAACAAGATCGAATACGACGTCCTCACGAACGGCACGCCGGGCTCGACTACTCCACCGCCGCTGACCCAGAACACGTCGATCTGGGAAATCAGCCTCGCCCGGGTCAACGTGCCGGCCGCCGCGTCGACGATCGCCGCGGGCAACGTCACCGATGAACGGACCTGGGGCAGCATCCGGCTCGTCGCCGACGGCGTCACGTCCCCGCAGAGCTTCACCACCGGCGTCACCGCGACCGTGCAGTGGCCGGTGTCGCAGTCCCTCGACGCCGGGATCATGGCGGTCTCCGGCACGAACAACACGACCTTCACGTGCACCAAAGCCGGGTTCTACCTCATCGAGACCGCGCTGCGGCTCGCGACCGGCACCACCGGCCTCGAACTGTCCATCAAGGTCAACGGGAACCGGGTGTCCGCCGGGATCGGCAGCGTCCTCACCTCGTGCTCCACCGGCAAACGGCTCCTCGTCGGTGACGTCATCACCATCACCGCCATCCACACCTCCGGCTCCACCAAGGCAGTCGAGTCCGGGGCGGAAGAAACCAGCCACCTCAGCATCGCCCGGCTCAGCGGCTGACCCCGCAAGAGCCCCTACTCCCGAACAGGTGGTGACGTGATCGATCCGGGCATCATCGCTGCCCTCATCAGCGGGGGGATCACCGTCAGCGGCGGCGGAATCGCCTGGATCCGATCCAGGCTCAAAGCCAAAGACACCGCGAAAGAGAAAGCCGAAACCCGGCTGCAGTCCGAAATCGACCGGCTGCAACGCGAAATGAAACTCCTCGAACAAGCAGCAGACCTGAAAGACGAGGCGATCGCCGACCTCAAGGCGCAGCTCAACCGACTGGAGATCACCGCAGAACTCCAGGAACGGTTCTTCGGGCAGCTGCCGCCGCGCCGGCGGGAAACCGGGGACTGAGTATGGCCGACGACGAGCTCACTCCAGAAGCGCGGGTGCGGCACGCGAAACTCCAGCGCGACGAGGTTGCTGAGGGGCGGCCGCGGGTCGATGCGTTGGTGGCCAAGCTCAAGCGCCACCTCGACGAGAACCACTTCGTCGAGCGGCTGTACGAACAACTGACCGCGACAAGGAGAAACGCATGACAACCCTGCCCGCCTGGCTGAGGGGGGTGTACATCGGGTTGCTCAGCTTCGGGGCGCTGGGTTCCTGGCTGTTCGTGGTGCGCTACATGATCTCGTTCAAGTGGTGGAGCACAGAACTCGGCCGTCACATGATCACGTTTTCGGCGAACGTCGGCGCGTGGTTCACCTACTTCCTGGCCGTGATCATCTGGCCTGACCTGCCCGGCAAAACCGCCATCCGCACCGTGCTGTTCATCGTGCTCGTGTTCGCCGTGTGGTGGCGAGTCGTCATGTTCGAACGGCTCCGCCGCAAGCCGAAGGGGATGAAGTAGATGGCCGTCACGTTCGGGCTGGACATCAGCCACTACCAGGACTTGTCGCTCGACCTCGCCGCAGCGCGGCGGGACGGGTGCGAGTTCGTGTTCATCAAGGCAGGCGAGGGTGGCTCGGGCGTCGACGACGAGTTCGCCGCCAACCTCGCGGAGGCCCACGCGGCGGGGCTTCTGGTCGCGGCGTACTGGTTCGTCCGCGCGAACGCGACAGCGGCCGCACACGTGGCTCTGATGCAGCGCGTGGTGCCACGGGACGTGCCGGTGATCCTCGATGTGGAGAAACCGGTGTCCGGTGCGGCGCCGACTCTCGCGCAGGCGCGCGCGGTGCTGGATGCGGTGCGGGTCGCCGGGTATCGGACGCCGCTGGCGTACATCCCGCTGTGGTTCTGGCGTGACGTGTGGGGGCGTCCGTCACTGGCCGGGTGGCCGCCGCTGTGGTCCAGCCGCTACCCGGACAACGTCGTCGGCACGCTCGCTTCGGAGTGGGCGATGGTCCCGGCGTCCTACTGGGACGGGTTCGGGGGTCTAAGCGTCGCCGTCTTGCAGTTCACCAGCTCCGCCCGGATCGCCGGGCATCAGCCGCTCGACGCTGACGCGTTCCGCGGTACCCGCGCGGAACTCGCCGCGCTACTCAACCAGGAGGACGACATGCCCACCGCAGACGAAGTTGCCACCGCCGTGTGGAACAAGGCTCTTCGCAACTACCTCGACGGTGGGTGGTTCTCCGCTGCGGACGGCGTCAGCTACGGTCAGATGGAAGCGGGCCGCGCGCGCCGAGAGATCAAAGACCAGCTCGTGAGCATCGGCACGACGTTGTCGGACCTTGCGCTCAAGGTCGCGGCGCAGCAGAACGTGCCGACGGCTGATCTCGTCTCGGGCCTTCTCGCGGGACTGCTCCCGGAGGTCAAGGCTGAACTCGCCGACGTCGAGCACCTCGACGAGAACGCGGTCGCCGACCGGCTCGCCGCCAACCTTGCCGCAAGGCTAGCCCAATGAGCCGGCGGGGGAAGTTCGCCGCGGCTCTGGCCGCCGTGAGCCTGCTGCTCGGTGTCGTCCTGGCCGCGTCCGCCGACACCACCAGCCCGAAGATGGTGACCGGAGTGGGGAGCTGCACCACCGACGCAAACGGGATCTGCGCGATCGCCCACACCCTCGGAACCATCCCCGACACGGTGGTGGTGTCGGCGAACACCCCCGGCCAGTACAACGGCTTCCTGCTGAACACCGTCCAGGGGTCCTACACCGAGAAGACGTTCAAGGTGCGGGCGATGTTCGCTCAGACGAAGCCGAAGACGTTCGGCACGATCTGGATCTCCTACATCGCGTCGGTCGGCATGGGCACCCCACCTCCGCCGCCGCCGACCTCGGCGACCACCAGCCCGGGAACGACCACTCCGACCACCGCCGCGCCGCCGAGCTCGACCGCGCCGCCGACGACCACCGTGACTCCCTCAAGCACGACCGCCCCGACCACGACGACCACTCCGCCGGCGTGCGCGAACCCCGAGAAGATCGTGGAACAGGACGGGCGCACGTTCGACGCCCCCGGCACCGGCGGCCAGTACTACGTCCACAACGACGCGTGGAACTGGCAGGGCCCGAACTCGGGGCAGCACGAACTCCTGTACCTCTGCAACCAGGCGAACTGGTACGTCGACTCGTGGGGCTTCGACACCCCTGAGGGCGAAGTTTTCATGTACCCGTCCACGAAGTTCGACGTCACCGGCTCCTGCTGCGCAGGCAAGGCACTGTCCACGTGGCCGAACCAGGTCCTCGGCAGGTTCGCCGGCACGGTCTCCGGCTACGACAACACCTCGAGCTACAACGTGGCGTGGGACCTGTGGCTGAACGGTGTCGCCAGCGGCAACTACACCGAGCTGATGATTTGGACGCAGCGCGGTGGAAACGCCGCGCCGGCCGGCCAGAAGCAGAACAACGACTATGTCGCCCCGAATGGCCAGGTCTACGAGATCTGGTGGGACGGCAACACCTACGCGCAGCCTGGCGGCTCCTACCTCGCGTTCATCTCGAAAACGCCGCAGCTGTCCGGGACGGTGGACATCCGGGCGTTCATCGCCGAGTCCGCGGCCCGCGGCTACATCAACGCGAACCCCACCCTCAACCAGCTCAACTACGGCATCGAAGTCCGCGACACCGGCTCCGCGACCTCGAGCAACCCCGCCCGGTTCACCCTCACCGACTTCGCACTCACCCTCAGCTGAAAGGCACCATCATGAAGATCTTCGGACGTGAACCGGCCGTCGTCATCGCGTTCGTCGCGACCATCCTCCAGGTCGCCGCGTCGCTCGGACTCCCCGTCTCGGTGGACGTGCAGGGCGCGATCATCGCGGTCCTCACCGCGCTCGCCGGCGCGGTCACGGCGTGGAAGGTCGCCGCGGACAAGGCTCTGCCGTTCCTGCTGGGTCTCGCGCAGGCCGGGTTCGCGCTGTTGCTGGCACTGCACTTCGACGTGAAACCGGACGTGCAGTCCGCGGCGGCGGCGACGATCACAGCGGCGTTCGCGCTGTTCGTCCGCACTCAGGTGATGGCGCCCGAATCGCGGTGACCTGATCCCTGATCGACGAGGTTCAGGTTCCAGCGCTCTCACCTGAGCCTCGTCCCGAAGTCGACCGTCCCCATCCCCTGGACGGTCAGCGGCCCCCACACTCCCCTGCGGAGTGTGGGGGCCGTTTCCTCATGCCCGGGTTCAGTTGGTCGCGGGAGTCGCAGGCGGCGTCGGCCGCCGAACCATCGAACTCCCCGCCGCCACGACAACTCCTACGCCCACGAGCCCCCAGCTCCACGCCTGACGTGTCGAGGTCGCGCTGGCGCACTGGTCCTGCCACGCCTCGTAGGCCCGGTTGTTGAACAGCAGCTCGGAGGGCAGTCCGTGGAATGCGCCCTTGTCGTCACAGGTGCCGGTCTCGCCAGCGACGGTCATCGACACGGGAACGAACAGCAACACCAGACCGAGGAGGACGACTGCAGCGCCGACAATGCCGACGAATGCGCGCGGGCTCATGGTGGGCTCCCCTCGTGGTGTGGTCCGCTGCTATGTCGTCTGGATCAAGCGGGGCGTTGCCTGCCGTGACCGGACTGTGACGTCAGCACTCCGGGCAGGCGGCCTGCTGCGTCGAGTCGGAGGGGCAGGAGTTTCGGCCGGTCCCCGGTCCCAGCTGGTCTTCGCTGGCGACGAGGCAGGGGCGGAGCCGGCCACCGCAGGTGCACTGCGACCAGTGGGTGATCGGCTGGTCGGCGCGCGGGGCCTCGGTGAGGCAGGTTGTCACGGTTCTGTCTCCGTCTTGTCGTTGTTGGGGGCCCGCCCGCCGGCGCCGAGGAGGGTCAAGGCGCACGGCGAGCGGACGTTGGTGGCCCGGGCACCGCGGGTATCGGGGGTCACCGCGGTGCCCGGACGGATTAGGGAGGCGGCGGCTGCTCGGTGCGGCGGCGTTCCGCTTCGCGGCGGGCGCGTTCGGCCGCCTCCTTGGCCATCGCCTTGGCGGCCGTTGCGAGGCCTTCCGTGCCTTTGCCGCTGTTCGCCACGCGGGGGCCCCCTGTCGTGTTTCGTGGGCGAGGACGGCGCCCGCGTCCTGGAGGGTCGGCGGGCGCCGCCTCTCCGTGTCCGCCCGTCTGCTGCTGGACGCGGAGACATGGGGAGGGGCGACGCACCGGCCAATCGGGGTGGAAGGGTCGCGCGTCGCCCCTCGGTCCGCCCGTGGGCGGCTGGGTGCCTGGTCGCCGTGCACGGTCGGGGGTCACGGGCACGGCGACCAGGCGGTCTTAGGTGCCGGTCATCCGGCGGTGTTCGACCGCGGTGACGCTCTCCACGATCTGCTCGAAGGTGGGTGCCCAGTCCACGTTGATGAGGACGGCGACGCTCTTCTTTGGGATGTCGATGACGTCGGCGCGGACTTCACGTTCGGCCAGATATCGCACGAGCTCGTCGTTCCACTCGCCGCGGTCCAGTTGGCCGTAGGCCTCGTAGGGGAGCGCGATCCAGTGACCGGTCTTGAGCTTCCCGGCCGCGTTGTCGAAGTCCGTGAGGCGGCTCGGTGCGGTGATCAGTGCGCTCATGCGGTCCCCCGACCGGCTAGTTGTGCGGCGTTCCCGTTGTGCGCACAATCATCGTTGTGCGCACAACGGCTGGCAATACCCTAGATGGATGACAACCGAGGTGTGATCATGCGCGTACTGTGCTGTGCGTGCCCCGCACACCACGAACCCAAGTCGACAAGCTCGGCCAGCTACTCAGCCACCACCGCCGCACCGCAGGCCTCAGCCAGCAAGCTCTCGCGCGCATGCTCGGCATCGGTCACTCCGACGTGTCGCGCCGCGAGAACGGCCGCCAAGGCCTGACGAAGGACTCGCTGCTGGCCCACCTCGACGCCCTGCAGGTGACCGGCCCAGACCGGGACTTCGCGGTGGCGCTGCACGAGGCCGTCACGAACCCGAACGCGGTGACCGGGATTCACCCGCCGTTGGCGATGCTCGCCCGGTACGAGGACGCGGCCACGGCGATCATCAACGCGCAGCCGGCGCTGATCGCGGGCCCGTTCCAGACGCGGGCATGGGCGCTGGAGATGGCGCGCCAGCGTGGCATGTCGCCGGCCGAGGCGGAGCAGGCTGCCGAGTTCCGGGCGGCAAGGTCGAAGAAGATCCTGGACCGCGGGATCGAGTACACGGCGTTCATAGGCGAATTCGCGTTGCGGTATCCGGCGTGTGGTCCGGAAGCCGCGGTGGGGCAGTGGCGTCGGCTGCTTGAGTTGAGCGCGCTTCCGCAGGTCACGATCCGGGTGGTGCCGATGACGGTGCGGTCGTCGCCGTTGCGGCTGGGTCCGTTCGTGTTGATGCAGCTACCGCAGATGTCGGTGGTTCACTTGGAGGGGTCTTCGTCGAGTACCACTCTGACGGAGCCGAAGTACGTGAGCGACTACCAACAGGATGCCCGTAATCTCCACAGCGTAGCTATGAGCCCTCCCGACACAGAGGGGCTCATAGCCGAGCTGATCGATGAGATGGAGGGTACCTGATGGAGGAACGCGTGCGGCGGAAGTCGTCGTACAGCGATAAGACCGACTGTGTGCAGGTGGGGTTCCCGACGAGTTCGGACCCGACGTGCGAGATCGATGATACGAAGGATCCGGGGCCGTCGCTGGTGATGTCCCGGGAGATGTACGTTGGGTTTCTGGCTGCGGTGAAGCCGCAGCAGTAGCCCCTGTTGGGCGCCCCCGGCATACCCGTCTGGTGCCGGGGGCGTCTTCGTGTCTACGCGTCGACGGCTTCGTTCGCGGGCAGGATCGCGCGCAGCGACGCTTCCGCCGCGGCCGCAGCCCTCTCCAGCTGGCTGGGGTCGAGGTGCCCGTAGATGTCGACGGTGGTGGTGTACGACTCGTGCCCGAGCCGCCGTTGGATGGTGGGGAGGTCGACGCCAGCGGCGATCTGCCACGACACGTGCGTGTGGCGCAGGTCGTGGATCCGGGGGCGCTTGTTCAGCCGGAGCGCGGCAGGCACGAAGGCGCCGTTCTCGTCCCGGTCGGCGTTGGCGGCGTCGACGGCGCGGCGCCACACGCGGTCGCGGAAGTTGTTCTCGCGGAGCCGGGCGCCGTTCGCGGACGTGAACAGGGGCTCGTCGGGGGCGCGGCCGAAGACAAGGCTCGCGAGGTCCGATACCAGGGACCGGGGGATAGAGACGGTGCGGCGCCCGGCCCGGGTCTTGGTGGTGCCGACGTAGTGCCCTTCCCGGTCACGCTTCACGGCCTTGATGACCCGGACGTGGGGGGTCGGGGCGATGAGGTCGAGGTCGCCGACGGTGAGTGCGACCATCTCTCCCCAGCGAAGCCCGGTGGACACGAGGAACGTGATGACAAGCTTGTACTGGTCGGGGACCTTGGAGAGGAGGAGGCTGAACTCGCCGGCGGTGAGGAAGCACATCTCCTCTTGGACGTACTCGGGGAGCCGGAGCTTGAAGAACGGGTTGTCCGGTCGGTGCCGCGGGACGGCGGAGGCGATGGCCGCGGACAGCAGTGCGTGAACGTTCTTCAGGGTCTTGCCGTTCATGCCGGCTTCGGCGCGGTCGTTGACCCACTTCTTGGCGAGGTCGTCGAGGTGTTCGTGGTTGATGGGGTGGGTGCCGAGGTAGGGGATGATGTGGTTCTTGGCCATCGAGCGGTAGTCCTTGCGGGTGCGGTGCTCGATGCCGGTGAGGTGTTCGATGTGGTGGTCGATGATCTCGGCGATGGTGGGGACCTTGTCCTTGATCGCCTTCATCGCCCGGATCGCGTCGGAGAGGCGTTGGCCGTTGGCGTTGAGGAACTTGACGGCGCGTTCCGCTTCGGTTTCGTCTTCGAAGGTGAGGCTGTCCTTCTTCTTGGTGTCGGGGTCGCGCCACACCACCCGGTAGGCGAGGGTGCCATCCGACCGGGTGCGGCGTTCGATGCTGGCCATCAGGCCTCCATCTGGAGGTCGTGCTCGTGGATGTCGAACCGTCGGTCTCGAAGCAGGTCCTCGACCTTGTACCAGTTGCCGACCTGATCGCTCCAGGAGTCGACGATTCGACCGTCTGCGTAGCCGTCCGCGTCCGTTCCGGGACGGAAGAGGACGACCTCACCCACTGAGTACTTCGGCGAGAGGCGGCTCATCGGGTCCTCCAGCTGCACGGTCCGGGGGTGGCCTTCGGGCGGAGGTCTTGGCGGCAGTCGACACAGTGGGTGCCCGTCAGTCCACCGGGGTAGATGCGGACACGGTGATCGCCGTCAGACCGCTGTCGGCGCTCGATGCCGGCCATCAGGACGGGTAGGGCTCGACGGGCGGGTCAGGTGCGACCAGAACCGCGTGGCAATCGAGGCAGCGCCATAGGCTCGCGGACTCCTGCGTGTAGCGATCCTCAGTCGCGTCCTTCATGCAGCGCGGGCACCATGTCTCGTCGGGCCGGGGGAACCCGTCAGCATCGGGTACGTCGGTGCCGAGAGCGGCGTACACGGCCTTGACCGTGGCGCACGGCCAGCTGGTGAACGTGACGTGCGTGGCGCAGCCCTTGCACTGCGGGCCGGACCCGCGGTCGTAGGGATGATGGAGAGCTAGGACCGCGACTACTGCGCCGAACGCGCGCGGAGCGTCGTCGCGCAGGATCCGCTCGACCATCGCTTGCTGTCTCTGCTCCGCTTGATGGCGGATACTTGTGTCCATGGGGACAAGTGTGAACCCCGAATCATGATCCGTGGGGACACAATTCGGGGTCTACGGGGACACTGATCAGAAACGAGTCTCTGACCTGCGCCTTAGTGGGGTGAGCGACGGGTTTCGAACCCGCGACCTCCTGGACCACAACCAGGTGCTCTACCAGCTGAGCTACGCCCACCATCGCCGAGGGGATCCGCTTGCGATCACCTCGCTGGCAGTAATCGTAGCGGGTGCCCTCGACCGGTTTTCACCGGGTCACCTCTGGTGGTGTTCCTGCACTTCAGCGGCGGCGGCTTTGGCTTCTTCGCTGGTGGGGCCGGGCTGGGGGACGAAGGCGACGCGCCGGTAGTAGTCGAGTTCGCCGATGGATTCGCGGATGTCGGCGAGGGCCCGGTGGGCGAGGCCCTTCTCGGGCTTGGCGTAGTAGATGCGCGGGTACCAGCGGCGCACGAGTTCCTTGACGGAGGAGACGTCGACCATGCGGTAGTGCAGGTGGGCGTCGAGCGCGGGCATGTCGCGGGAGATGAAGCCGCGGTCGGTGGCGATGGAGTTGCCGGCGAGGGGCGCGGTGCCCGGCTCGGGGACGTGCTCGCGGATGTAGTCGAGGACGCGGCGTTCGGCTTCTTCGAGGGTCACCGTGGAGCGGCGGACTTCTTCGGTGAGGCCGGAGTGGGCGTGCATCTCGCGGACGACTTCGGGCATCCCGGCGAGTTTTTCCTCGTCGGCGTGGATGACGATGTCGACTCCGTCGCCGAGCACGTTCAGCTCCGCGTCGGTGACGAGGGCGGCGATTTCGATCAACGCTTCCTTGCCGAGGTCGAGCCCCGTCATTTCGCAGTCGATCCAGACTAGGCGGTCGGTCACCTGGTGACCCTAACCCGACACGGGGATGCGAAGGGCGTTACCTGCGCGTACGGCGCGTTACGCTCCCGGTGTGGTCCAGGACACACGATCGGGGAGCTGCGAGTGACCGAGCAGGCGTCGCCGGCGAGTGAGATCGCCGCCGGGTATGCGAGTGAGGGTGCCGCGCTGGAGCTGGGCGCGGTGGTGATCGACGGGCAGGTGGACGCGGCCGCGGCCGTGCGCCTGCCGTTGGCGACGCTGAACCGGCACGGGCTGGTCGCCGGTGCGACCGGGACGGGCAAGACGAAGACGTTGCAGCTGATCTCGGAGCAGCTGTCGGCGGCCGGGGTGCCGGTGGTGCTCGCCGACGTCAAGGGCGACCTGTCCGGGCTGGCCGCGGCGGGCGAGGCGAACGACAAGGTCACGAAGCGTGCGCAGGAGCTCGGCGACGACTGGGCGGGCGCGGCGTTCCCGGTGCAGTTCCTGTCGCTGGGCACCGGCGGGAAGGGCTCGCCGATCCGGGCGACGATCACCAGTTTCGGGCCGGTGCTGCTGTCCAAGGTGCTGGGGCTCAACGAGACGCAGGAGTCGACGCTCGGGCTGATCTTCCACTGGGCCGACCAGCGCGGCCTGGCGTTGCTGGACACGAAGGACCTCCGGTCGGTGATCACGCACCTGACCAGTGACGAGGGCAAGGCGGACCTCAAGGGAATCGGCGGGGTCTCGGCGGCGACGGCCGGGGTGATCCTGCGTGCGCTGTCCAATCTGGAGGCGCAGGGCGGGGAGGACTTCTTCGGCGAGCCCGAACTGGACGTGCACGACCTCATGCGCGCTCGCGACGGCAAGGGCGTCGTCACGCTGCTGGAGCTGGACAACCTGCAGTCGAAGCCGGCGCTGTTCTCGACGTTCCTGATGTGGCTGCTGGCCGAGCTGTTCGAGGAGCTGCCCGAGGAGGGCGATCTCGACCAGCCGAAGCTCGTGTTCTTCTTCGACGAAGCCCACCTGCTCTTCGCCGACGCGTCGAAGGCGTTCCTCGAGCGCATCGAGCAGACCGTGAAGCTGATCCGGTCGAAGGGCGTCGGCGTGTTCTTCTGCACGCAGCTGCCCACGGACGTCCCGAACGCCGTGCTTTCGCAGCTCGGCGCGCGGATCCAGCACGCGCTGCGGGCGTTCACCCCGGACGACCAGGCGGCGCTGGCCAAGACGGTGAAGACTTACCCGAAGACGAAGTTCTACGAGCTCGACACGGCGTTGACGTCGCTGGGCATCGGCGAGGCGATCGTCACGGTGCTGTCGGAGCGCGGTGCGCCGACGCCGGTGGCATGGACGCGGCTGCGGGCGCCGCGGTCGAAGATGGGCTCGATCGGCGACGAGGCGGTTGCCGCTGCGGTGTCCTCGTCGGACCTGCACGCGAAGTACGCCGAGACGATCGACCGGGAGTCGGCCTACGAGAAGCTGGCCGCGAAGGTCGCGGCCGCCCCCGAGGCCGCGCCGGCTCCCGCTCCCGAGGCGCCGCCACCTGCGCCCGAGAAGGACGAGCCCGGCTTCATCGAGTCGGCGATGAAGAACCCGGCCGTGAAGTCGTTCATGCGGTCCGCGGCGAGCGCGCTGGGCCGGGAGATCACGCGCGGGCTGTTCGGCAACCGGAGGCGCTGACAAAACCTGACGCAAGCTGTCAGGTATGGCTGGCAGGCTGGCGCCACCTTCGAAAGGAAATCAGCCATGACCAGCACAGCCGCCGCGTCATTCGTCCTCGACAAGTGGGAACCGCAGGCGACCGACGAGGCCGGAGGCACCGAGTTCGCCCGGGTGGCGATCGGCAAGACGTTCACCGGGGCGGTCGAGGGGACCAGCACCGTCGAGATGCTTTCGGCGTCCAACGCGACTTCGCGTGCGTACGTCGCCTTCGAACGTCTCGAGGTCTCGGTCGACGGCCGCAAGGGCGGTTTCGTCCTGCATCACTCGGCCGACGACTCCGGCCTGGCGCTGAAGATCCTCACCGGCTCGGGCTTCGGCGAACTGGCCGGGATCGCCGGGACGGCGAGCATCGAGATCGACGAGGAGAAGAACCACCTCTTCACCCTCACCTACACGCTTTGAGCAGCACGAAGGCCGTTTCGAGAGCCCCCGATTGACTCTCGAAACGGCCTTCGCGGTGTTCTCCCGCTCCCCGAAGCGGGGGGACGGGCCGCCCCGACCACGGCCCGTCCGCGTCCTAGTTGTTCACGATCTGGTCGACGATCTTCTTGGCGTCGTTGATCGGGATGGCGAAGCCGATCCCGACGCTGCCCGCCGACCCGTTGGCCGACGCGGTCGGGCTGTAGAGCGCCGAGTTGATGCCGATCACGTTGCCCTGGGTGTCGACCAGCGCGCCACCGGAGTTGCCCTGGTTGATCGAGGCGTCGGTCTGGATCGCGGTGTAGCTGGGCGAGTCTTCGCTCTGGTTCGACGTGCGGCTGAACGGCGAGCGCTGCTGCTGCTCACCCTGCCCGATGTCGGACAGGTTCCGGTTCAGCGCGCTGACGATGCCGGTGGTGACGGTGTTCTGCAGGCCGCCCGGCGAGCCGATCGCGACCACCGACTGGCCGACGACGAGCTTGCTCGAGTCGCCCAGGCTGGCCGCGGTCAGGCCGCTGGCGTTCTGGGCCTGGACCACGGCGATGTCCGCCTTGGTGTCCGCGCCGACCACGCTGGCCTGGTACTTCTTGCCGTCGGAGGTGGTGATGACGACGTTCTGGGCGCCGTCGACGACGTGCGCGTTGGTCAGGATCCGGCCGTTCGAGGTGAGGATGACGCCGGAGCCGATGGCCTCGCCCTGGTCGGTCGTGACGTTGATCTGGACGACGCTCGGCGTCACCTTCGCCGCGACGGCGCTGACATCGCCGGAAGTGGAGTTCGCGACCGTCTGCCCGTTCGCCGCCGGCGTGCTGACCGACGTCGTCGCGCCGTCCGCCGAGGTCGTCGTGAGCCCGACGATCGCGGCGCCGCCGACGCCACCGACCAGCGCGGCGCCGAGCGCGGTCGCGCTGACGATCATCGCGACCCGGCCACCCTTGCGCGGCTTGGCCTTCAGCGCCGTGGGCGCCGGGGAGCCCGGCGGCGGCTGCGGGGTGAAGAGCGGATTCGGCGCGGCCTGCTGCTGGTAGGCGTACTGCGCGTACGGCCCGTACTGCTGGGTGCTCTGGTGCGGCTGGTGCCCACCGGTTGAGGCGGGGCCGGGCCGACTCTCGTTCTCGGTCATGACATTAGATTCGCGCCCGTGCTTGTGAGCAGCCTGTGGAAATACCTCAGGCTTTGCTGAGAAGAATCAGCTGAGAAAACTCAGGTAATCCTCAGGCGTCAGACGAAGAACGACGGAACGTCCAGGGCACCTCCCGCCGCCTCGAACTCGTCGTGCACGGCCCTGCGCAGCTCGGCGTCGCCGAGGTAGTCGGCGGCGGTCAGAGCCAGCCCCAGCGCGCCGTCGCGGACTCCCTGGTCGCCCGTCTCGGACCCGGCCGCGGCCGCGAACTCCTTGGTGTGCAACGCCACCGTCGGCCCCGAGATCGCCAGCATCGGGTGCAGCGCGGGCACGCGGTAGGAGAGGTTGCCGAGGTCGGTGGAGCCGGTGAGCGACTCCGGCACGATGCCCGGTGGGAGTGGCTTGCGGCCGGTGATCACCTGGTTGGCCGACCAGCGCCCGGCGAGCGCGGTGTTGAACCGGATCGGCAGGTAGGCCGGCTGGGCGTCCCAGATCAGCTCGACGCCGCAGCCGGTCATCGCCGCGGCGCCCTCGGCGATCGACGTCATGCGGGCGGCGAGGTCGCGCAGGGTATCCGGGGACTGGGACCGGAGGTAGAACAGCAGCGCGGCCCGCGCCGGGATGACGTTGGGCCGGGCGCCGCCGTCGGTGAATACGCCGTGGACGCGGTCGCTCTGCGGGAGCTGCTGGCGTAGCGCCGAGACACCTTGGTACGCGGCGACGGCGGCGTCGAGCGCGTTGCGGCCCATGAACGGCTGGGCGCTCGCGTGCGCGCCGACACCGTGGAAGACCATCTCCAGCTGACGCCGCCCGAGGAACGGGTGGAGCGCGATGTCATGGCTGAACGGGTGCAGCATGATCACCGCATCGACGTCGTCGAACACGCCGGCGCGGGCCAGGATCTCCTTTCCGCCCCCGCCTTCCTCCGCGGGGGTGCCGATCAGGCTGACGCGGCCGCCGAGCCGCTCGGCGACGGTGGCGGCGCCGAGGAACCCGCCCGCGGCGGTGGTGCAGATGACGTTGTGGCCGCAGGCGTGGCCCAGCCCGGGCAGCGCGTCGTACTCGGCAAGGAGCGCGATGTGCGGGCCGTCTTGTCGTGGAGTGCTGACGCGCAGCGCGGTGTCGAGTCCGCCGACGCCGACCGTGGCCTCGTGGCCGTGGCGTTGCAGGAGGTCGGCCAGGGCGCGGGCCGACCGGTGCTCGGTGAATCCCTCCTCGGGGTGGGCGTGCAGATCTTGGCTCAATGCCACCAGATCGGGTGAACTGCGTTCGACCGCGGCGGTGACTTCGGCCCGCGTCGCCTCGTCCGCGCCGGTGTGTGGCGAGGACAGCGGTTCGGCGGCCGCGACGGCGTCGGCGGTGGCCTCGACCAGGGAACGCAGGTAGCTGTCGTCGGGCGGGACGGGGGCGGTGTCGGTCATGGGTTGCTCCTATGTCAAGCCGCTGCGGGGAGCGTGGCTGTGAGGGGTGTGGTGTCGGTTCGTAGGAGGTTGAACACGACGCGGGCGAGG